>CAJMPC010000032.1:0-11404 GCA_905215245.1 uncultured bacterium
CCACGGGAAACAGCAGTATCATATTTAGTAGATTTTCTTTCATTAATTCCTGATTACCATTGTAAACTGCTTTCCAAGACCAGAACAGTTCAAGTTCATAATCGAAGTATGGCTTAGGTGTTCTGGTAAATACCGTTGAACCAAATACAATTCCTAAAAAAAGTAGTAATAACCCCCAAATGCTACCAGGAATCCCCAAAGGGATATAGTGAGAAATCAAATTGCCGAGTAATAACATAATGTATAAAATGATGAGCGAACGAGCGAGTTGAACGCCTTTTTGGAGTAACATATTTCCTCTATCAACTTTTTCAATAATAATTAAAATTTATTTTACGCTTTTTTGTTAAAATTACCCATTCATTTTAGCTAAATTTTGCGATGTAGATCAAAGAAATTCCAAATGATTAAAAAACTCTTCTTATTTTTAACCATAATTTTGACCCCACTTTGGACGCAATTTTCACTCGCTACTGAGCGCCAAATGGCGTGTTGGGTCGTTGGTGTAAGTGATGGCGATACCTTAACTTGCCTCTTACCCACTAAAAAACAATTCAAAGTACGATTACAAGAAATTGATGCGCCAGAAAAAGGCCAACCATTTGGAAAGAAAGCCAAACAATATCTTTCACAGCTTGTTTTCAAACAAAATGTGACGTTGTCAGTTTCTGGTTATGATCGCTACCAACGTATTTTGGCAACGGTTTATGTACAAGAACAAAACATCAACTTAGAAATGGTGAAAAACGGCATGGCTTGGGTTTATCCGCAATATGCTAAAAATCCAATCTACTTCCAGGCACAAGATTTTGCCCAACAACAAAAAATCGGCTTATGGCGAGATCCCACCCCTATTGCCCCTTATGAATGGCGTAAACAGAAAAAAACACTCAAACACGGAGATAACCATGGCTTTTGATTACCAATCATTTAAAAATGAATTCCCTTATTTTAAATCGCCAAATGCCGTGGTTTATTTGGATAATGCAGCGACGGCATTAAAACCTCAAGCACTAATTGATGCGACGAGTACTTTTTATCAATCGGCGGGCTCCGTACATCGTAGTCAGTATGAAGCGGCACAAACAGCACAATATGAAAATGCTCGTCACTTAGTTAAAACCTTAATTAATGCGGAAGATGAAAAAGCCGTAATTTGGACGTCTGGGACGACTCATAGCATTAATTTGGTTGCCAACGGTTTACTTCCCTCTTTACATGCGGGAGATGAAATCTTAATTAGCCAAGCAGACCATCATGCTAATTATGTTACTTGGCATGAAACAGCGAAAAAATGCGGAGCGAAAATTCAAGTGCTGCCTATTTTGGATAATTGGTTAATTGATGAAAATGCCTTGATTGCAGCATTGAATGAAAAAACTAAGTTAGTAGCACTCAATTTTGTTTCCAACGTAACGGGAACGGAACAACATATCCAGCATTTAATTCGAGTAATCCGTCAACATAGCAATGCGCTCATTTTAGTAGATTCCGCCCAAGCTATTAGCCATATACAAATTGATTTACAGGCATTAGATGCGGATTTTATCGCCTTTTCTGCACACAAAATTTATGGACCAAACGGCATTGGTGTATTAAGCGGAAAATTAAGCTCGCTTTCCCTGCTACAACCACTTTTTTACGGTGGAAAAATGATTGAGCGCGTATCCCATGAATGTATTACCTTTGCCAATTTACCTTATCGATTAGAAGCCGGTACACCAAATATTGCGGGCGTGATTGGCTTTGGTGTAGTGCTAGATTGGCTCAAAAAATGGGATTTTCAGGCTGCCGAGGCGCATGCCGTTGAGCTTGCCGAGCAAAGTAAAGTGCGGTTAAAAAACTATCCGAATTGTCGCTTATTCAATTCGCCGCAGCCAAGTTCAGTGGTTTGTTTTATTTTTGATGGTATTGCGACATCCGATCTTGCTACGCTCCTGAGCGAACAAAAAATTGCGTTGCGTGTTGGCGAACATTGTGCCCAACCTTACTTAGCCCGTCTTGGTGAGCGTACTACATTAAGACTTTCTTTTGCGCCTTACAATAGCCCACAAGATGTGGATGCTTTTTTTGCGGCATTAGATAAATCCTTAGAGTTATTAGCATGCTAGAAAACATTAAACAGGCAAAAAATTGGGAAGATCGTTACCGTTTCATTATTCAAGCCGGTAAACATCTTCCTCAACCCTCTCCAGATGAATTAGCTCAAATGCAATCGATTCAAGGCTGCGAAGCAAGGCTTTGGTTTAAGACCATTCCACAAAATGACAGCACGTTTCAGTTTCAAGCTTACAGCGAAGCGCGCATTATGAATGGTTTGTTATGGTTGTTGTTGCAAAACATCAACGGCCAAACCCGAGACCAATTACAACAATTTAATATTCGTCAATTTTTTGATGAACTTGGTATAGCCTCTCGCTTAAGTGAAACTCGCTTGAACGGTTTAAAGCAAATTCAAGAAATCTTGCACAATCTGTAATTATGTATCTGATCGAACCCTTTTTTAAATTGACCGCCTTAGAAAACGACATTGCCCTACAAAGCCGTTTGCTCAATGCAGTCATCGACCAATGGCGTTATAACGGACAAATTATCGGCCGTGAAATCCCGCTTTATTTAACGGAAGAAGAGGGAGAACAAGGTTTTGCGATGCGTGTCATTTGCCCTGAGCAAGATAGCCTTTTACCCGAAAACAATAATCAATCTGTGAATCAGGCGATGGAAAATGCTGAAAAGAGCGGTCTAAATTTTCAAGGTTTTCAAATTATTGCCGATGATTTAAATGCAGACAGCACCGCAGAATGTAGCCAACCAGCATGGCAGATTCTCTATACTACACATTTGCAATCTTGCTCCCCCTTGCATAGCGGAGAAGATTTTTCTCCAATTCCGCTCTATAAACAACTAAAAAATCAACCGCACTTAAGCCAAGATTTGATTAAATGGCAGGAAAATTGGCAGGCTTGCGATCAGCTGCAAATGAATGGTTCGGCTTTAGAAAAAGAATCGTTAAGCGAAATCTCCGAGGTTAATAGCACGCTCAGCAAACATGGACGCTACCTTGCTGCTGAAATTGAAAAAGAAAGCGGCATACCGACCTATTATTATTTATACCGTGTCGGTGGGCATTCTTTAAAATCGGAGCAGCAACGCTGTTGCCCGCAATGTGGTAGCGATTGGGCATTAAACGCGCCGCTATTTGATGTGATTTACTTTAAATGCGACCAATGTCGATTAGTCTCGAATGTGTCGTGGAATTTTTTATAACGCTTTCGTCATTTAGGAAAACAAATGAATTATCAAGATAAAAGTCTTCAATCTTTAAAACTCGGTCAAGCAACAGAATATGCTGTGAATTATGACCGCACTTTGTTACAACCTGTGCCTCGTAAACTCAATCGTGATGGCTTAGGTATTACCGAACAACAGCCATTTACCCATGGCGGCGATATTTGGACCGCCTATGAAATTTCTTGGTTAAATCCAAAAGGTTTGCCACAAGTAGCTATTGCCGATGTGGAAATTGATTATCGCAGTGAAAATTTAATTGAATCAAAAAGCTTTAAACTCTATTTAAACAGCTTTAACCAAAGCAAATTTGCTGATTTTGCTAGTGTAGAACGCACGATGCGTGAAGACCTAAGTGCTTGTGCTCAAGGCAAGGTCAAAGTACGTTTAAATCCATTATCTCACTATCAAGGACAAAGTATTGATACTTTAACGGGCGATTGCATTGATGATCAGGATATCGAAATCCACAGCTACGAATTTAATGCAAACATTTTGCAAAATTGTACGTCCGATAATGTGGCGGAAGAAACCTTAGTAAGCCATTTATTGAAATCTAACTGTCTTATCACTAGTCAGCCCGATTGGGGAACCGTGCAAATTCATTATGTGGGTAAGCAAATCGATCGCGAAAAACTTCTCCGCTACATTGTGTCTTTCCGTCAACATAATGAGTTTCACGAGCAATGTGTCGAGCGTATTTTCTGTGACTTGATGCATTACGCCAAACCAGAAAAACTCACCGTCTATGCGCGTTATACGCGTCGTGGTGGATTGGATATTAATCCATTCCGTTCTAACTTTGAGGAAATTCCGCAAAATTTACGCTTGGCAAGACAATAAATCACAAAACAAAAGTGCGGTGAAAATCAACCGCACTTTTATTTTATACATGTCGTAGATCATGAGCTTGTTGTAATAACTGACGACTTTCCTGCAAGAATTGATCTGAATACTCCCCAAACCATTCCCTCACCTGATGGAAAGCATCAATAAACCCTTGGCGATCGCCTTTTTCAAAAAATTGTAACGCTTCTTCATACGTTTGCTTCAAGCTTTCAATCACGTCTAAATTTTCTGGCTTATCCATAATAATATCGGCATAAAGTGCCGCATCCTGGGCAAATAGACGACCAATCATGGCTAATTCCAAACGATAAATCGGGGAAGATAGCGCCAATAAATTGCTTAAATTTACGGGTTGTTTGGAAAGATGCAGACCATTCGCGAAGGTAGAAAAGTGACGTAATGCTTGAATGTACGTCATATTGTGGTCGTGCTCTGCAGCATCAATTTGATAAATTTTTGCACCCCAGATTTGAATTTGCTCTAACAACCATTCATAACGCTCACTAAAACGCCCATCACAACGCACAACCACTTGTTTTGCCATACTAGCAATATCGGGACCAAACATTGGATGCAGCCCAACCACTGCCCCTTTATGCACGTCTAACATTTTAGCTAATGGAATACGTTTCACGGAGGTAAGATCCGCCAGTAGCATATTTTCCGTTAAATAGGGTTTTAAACGTTCTATGGTTTCTAACGTGTGATCAATTGGCACGGAAACAATGACAACATCTGCATTCGTTAAAATGCGTTCTGCTACATCCCAATCATCTCGGTCTAAAATAGAAATAGGATAACCAGAGGCACGTAAATAACGTGCAAATAATTGCCCCATTTTTCCGTAACCACCGACGATAACAATTTTGTTAATGGCTGGATTCAGGGTTTTAAAACCAAATTGATTTTCATTGGAATAAGATTCACGCATGAAACGACGTAGCACATCTTCAATAAGCTGAGGGGAAATCCCCGCTTTAGCCGCCTCTTCTCGGCGTGCTTGTAACATGGCTAACTCACGTTCTGGCGCATAAATCGGCAAGCCTTTTTCGTGCTTTACTTCGCCTACTTGGCTTACTAATTCGAGACGTTTAGCAAAAAGTTGAATCAGTTCACGATCGAGCGCATCAATTTCCTGACGTAAATGGTTAAGGACATCCATAATTCACCTGTAATATCTTATTTACATGATTGCAATTAAAAGGTTACAGGTGAGATTACTGGAATTAAAAAAGAAAGGCAAATAGTTAGAGAGATTGCGTAATCAAGCGTTGTGGACGAATCACATTGTTATCATCGACAAGTGCTACGCCTAAAAAGATATTCTCGTCAGAAAATAACCGCACTTGACCATGTAATTTTGCTTCATTAGCAAATTTGACTCGTTGTCCAAAGCCGATACCTTTACTTTGCTCGGCATTTAGCTGTAATGCGGGTAATTTACTGACCGCTGTATCTGTCGGTAAAAGATGTTGATCAAGTTGTTCAAGATCACCTTGCTCTGCAAGCGCCTGCAAAGCATCCCATGTCATCATCTTTTCTGTTGGATAATCCGCTACCGCAGTTCGACGTAACACTGTCACATGAGCGCCACAACCTAACACTTCACCTAAATCATCCACTAATGTACGGATATAGGTTCCTTTCGAACAATGCACTTCTAAAGTTAGAAAAGGTGCTTGATACTCGATAAAGTTTAGCTCAAAAATCGTGATAGGACGGGCTTCACGTTCTACTGTAATGCCTGCACGAGCATACTCATACAACGGTTTCCCATTGTGCTTTAATGCAGAAAACATGGTCGGTACTTGCAAAATATCACCACGAAATTGTTCAAGTGCAGTCAAAATTTGTGATGTTTCCACATTGACAGGGCGCGTTTCGACCACTTGTCCTTCAGCATCAGAGGTATCCGTACGTTCACCTAATTTTGCTGTGACCACATAGCGTTTATCCGCATCTAACAAAAATTGTGAAAACTTTGTCGCTTCGCCTAAGCAAATAGGCAACATACCGGTTGCTAATGGATCGAGCGCACCGGTATGCCCTGCTTTATTCGCTTGGAATACGCGTTTCACTTTTTGCATAATGTCATTCGATGACATGCCTTGTGGCTTATCTAATAAAAATACGCCATCAATATCACGCCCACGCTTACGAGGTCTCGACATTAGTCATTTTCCTCAACGTGTTTTTTCTCGTCTTCACGTATCACGTTTGTCACTAAATTAGACATACGCATCCCTTCAACTAAGGACTGATCGTAGAAGAAACGAATTTCCGGCACAATGCGTAAGCGCATCGCTTTACCCACTAATGAACGGATATAAGGTGCTGCTTTTTCCAAACCTTTCATGCCCTGTGCAATAGCCACTTCATCATGATCAAACAAAAATGTGACAAACACTTTTGCATACGCTAAATCGCTTGATACTTCCACATCAGACACGGTTACCATGCCAATACGGGGATCCTTCACTTCACGTTGCAAAATGATGGCGATTTCTTTTTGTAATTCTTGTGCAACACGATCGCTGCGTTTAAATTCTCTTGCCATAATATTTCTCTTATTAAAAAGCGGTCAAAAATACGTTGAATTTTGACCGCTCTTTTTATCGATTAGATTGAACGTTTAATTTCAACGACTTCAAACACCTCGATTTGGTCGCCGACTTTTACGTCATTGTAGTTTTTAACGCCGATACCACATTCCATACCATTACGGACTTCAGAGACATCATCTTTAAAGCGACGGAGAGATTCCAATTCACCTTCAAAGATTACCACGTTATCACGTAATACGCGGATTGGGTTGTTACGTTTTACTACACCTTCGGTCACCATACAACCTGCGATTGCACCAAATTTCGGATGTTTGAACACATCACGCACTTCAGCCAAGCCAATGATTTCTTGTTTGAATTCAGGTTGTAACATACCGCTCATCGCTGCTTTCACATCATTTAATAGTTCATAAATGATAGAGTAATAACGAAGGTCAATATTTTCTGCTTCGATAATACGGCGAGCAGAAGCGTCCGCACGTACGTTAAAACCAACAATAATCGCATTAGAGGCTGCCGCTAGAGTTGCATCAGTTTCAGAAATACCACCGACACCAGAACCAACAACTTTCACTTTCACTTCATCAGTAGAAAGATCTTGTAACGATTGAATAATCGCTTCCA
Organism: uncultured bacterium; assembly: GCA_905215245.1. Classification (GTDB taxonomy): domain Bacteria; phylum Pseudomonadota; class Gammaproteobacteria; order Enterobacterales; family Pasteurellaceae; genus Haemophilus_D. The sequence continues at coordinate 7,326 of CAJMPC010000032.1, forward strand.
CAGAACCCTGTACATCTGCTTTTACGATGATATTCAGTTCAGCAACATCACCTTCCGTCATATTACTAAACATATTTTCAAGTTTAGCTTTTTGCTGACGAGCAAGTTTCACTTCACGGAACTTACCTTGACGGTGTAATGCCACTTCACGTGCTTTTTTCTCATCACGTACTACAGTTGCTTCATCACCCGCTGCAGGTACACCAGAAAGACCTAACACCTCAACAGGGATAGATGGGCCGGCTTCATCGATTTCTTTACCGTTTTCATCGCGCATTGCACGAACACGACCGTATTCAAAACCGCAAAGTACGATATCACCTTTACGTAAAGTACCAGATTGAACAAGAATTGTCGCAACCGGACCACGACCTTTATCAAGGTAAGATTCAATCACTACACCGCTTGCCATGCCGTCTTTTACAGCTGTTAATTCAAGTACTTCTGATTGAAGCAAGATGGCATCTAATAAGTCATCAACACCGGTACCTTTCTTCGCAGAAACTGGAACGAATTGCACATCACCACCGAATTTCTCAGAAATCACTTCGTGTTGAAGTAATTCTTGCTCTACGCGGTCTGGATTTGCTTCAGGTTTATCAATTTTGTTCACCGCAACCACTAAAGGCGCACCTGCTGCTTTCGCGTGTTGAATCGCTTCAATGGTTTGAGGCATCACACCATCATCTGCAGCAACAACAAGAACGACGATATCCGTTGCTTTCGCACCACGTGCACGCATTGAGGTAAATGCGGCGTGTCCTGGCGTATCTAAGAAGGTGATCATTTTGCCGTCATCCATTTCTACGTGGTACGCACCGATGTGCTGAGTAATACCACCCGCCTCACCTGCTGCAACTTTCGCTTTACGAATATAGTCAAGCAATGAGGTTTTACCATGGTCAACGTGACCCATAATCGTTACAACTGGTGCACGAGTCACTTTTTCTGCGTTAACATCACGATCGCCTAATACTTCTTCTTCAAGTTCATTTTCATTGCGAAGAATCACTTTGTGACCTAATTCTTCAGCCACTAACTGTGCTGTTTCTTGGTCAAGTACTTGGTTAATGGTTACCATTTCGCCCATCTTCATCATAGCTTTGATGATTTCAGTCGCTTTGGTTGCCATTTTGTTTGCTAATTCTGCAACGGTAATGGTTTCACCAATAACAACATCCTGTTTCACAACCTGAACAGGTTTTGTGAAGGCTTGTTGTAATGCTGCACCTTTCTTACCATTTTTACCTTTACCGAATTTACCGTCTTTTTGATTTTTACGGTTAGATTCGCGCTCATTTTTATTGCCGCCTTTCACGTCATCGCGTTCTTTTTTCGCTTTAGCGACTTTATTTTTGCCGCGACCGCGATTTTCATTACGGCGTTCTTCTTCGTCCTCCGCTTCTAAAGCATAACGAGAGCTTAAATTGTAATCAGTATAATCTTCTGATGCGCTTTCATTGCTTGACGTATCCGCTTCAGCATAACGTTTAGCATCTTCAGCTGCTTTACGCGCTTGCTCTTCTGCCTTTTGGCGAGCCAGCTCTTCCGCTTTGCGACGAAGTTCTGCTTCTTCCGCTTTACGTTTTTCTTTTTCTGGATCAACAGATTTAGGTTTATTTTCAACCGCTGGTTTCGCTGCCTTTTCTGCTTCAACCTTGGCTTTCTCAGCTTTCGCTTTTTCTGCTGCAGCTTTTTCAGCAGCTAAACGTGCTTTTTCTTCTGCCGCTTTCTTCTCTGCTTCTTGCTGTGCTTTTAATTTTTCTGCCTCAGCAGCTTTTCGGGCAGCATCTGTTGGCACAGTGCGTTTTTTACGAACTTCAACTTGTACCGCTTTTGCTTTACCGCCAGCTGTTGTACTGCTTACGGTTGTTTTTGTTCTGCGTTGAATACTTAGTTTTTTCGGTGCATTCGCATCCGCATTTTTTACATCTTCAGTCATTATTAAACTCCTTACTCTTCGCTAAACCAGCAAATATTACGCGCAGCCATAATAAAGTCAGCGGCTTGCTCTGCGGTTAATTCTTCGATATCAGCTAAATCATCTACACCTTGCTCAGCAAGTTCTTCAAGCGTAGTAATTTGTTTTTCAGCTAATTTAAAGGCAATGTGACGATTCATCCCTTCAAGATTTAATAAACGATCTTCAATATTCGCTTTTTTCAAGGCTTCTTCTTCAGCTGCAGCAGCTGCAGTAATCGCATCTTTTGCACGACCTTGTAACTCTTCGATAAGATCTTCATCTTCTAAACCATCAATTGCAGTTAGCTCGCTTACTGGAACATAAGCCACTTCTTCTAAAGAAGTAAAACCTTCATCCACTAAGATTTGAGCAAACTCTTCATCAAGACCCAATTTATCCATGAATAAATTTAATACTTTGGTATCTTCTGCTTGATGTTTTTCATTTAATTGTTCGGTAGTCATGACGTTTAATGTCCAACCGGTTAATTGTGTCGCTAAACGTACGTTTTGACCGTTACGACCAATTGCTTGTGCTAAGTTGTCAGCATTGACCGCAATATCCATTGAGTGATTATCTTCATCCACAATGATTGAAGTCACATCAGCCGGCGCCATTGCATTAATCACATATTGTGCCGGATTATCATCCCAAAGTACGATATCCACACGTTCTCCACCTAACTCATTGGTAATTGCTTGAACGCGTGCACCACGCATACCCACACATGCACCAACTGGGTCGATACGTTTATCATTAGATTTCACCGCAATTTTCGCACGAGAACCTGGATCACGTGCCGCACCACGAATTTCAAGCATTTCTTCGCCGATTTCTGGTACTTCAATACGGAATAACTCGATTAGCATTTCAGGTTTCGCACGAGTCACAAATAGTTGTGCCGTTTTGCTTTCTGGATTTACTTTATAAAGCACACCACGAACACGGTCGCCAGGACGGAAGTTTTCACGTGGAAGCATATCTTCACGCATAATCACGGCTTCTGCTTTATTGCCTAAATCTAAAATAATGCTTTCACGGTTTACTTTTTTCACTGTACCCGTAACAATCTTACCTTCTTCAGAACGGAATTGCTCAACTACTTTTGCACGTTCTGCTTCACGGATTTTAGTGCTGATTACTTGGCGAGCAGTTTGCATTGCAATACGGTCAAATGCGATAGACTCAATTTGGTCTTCAACATAATCACCAAGTTGAACATTCGGATCTTCAAATTGTGCCGCTTCTAATGTCATTTCTTTTGTTGGCACTTTAACTTCATCAACCACCAACCAACGACGGAATGTATCAAATTCACCCGTTTTAGGGTTGATAGACACGCGAATATCGGTTTCATAGTCATATTTCTTCTTCGTTGAAAGTGCAATCGCACTCTCTAACGCTTCAAAAATCTTTTCGCGTGGTAATAACTTCTCGTTAGATACTGCTTCAGCAGCTAACAAAATCTCTTTACTCATTTTCCTTTTTCTCCTTTAAAATTTTGCGATTACATTGGCTTTTTGAATGTTGCCAAAAATAAGAACTTGTTCCTGACCATCAACAATAAGTGTCAACATGTCATTTTCAATTTTTTCCAATTTACCTTGCCATTTACGACGATCTAAAACAGGAATACGTAAATGCACAGCGATATCCTCGCCCACATAACGTTGGAATTGTTCAAGCGTAAATAGTGGACGATCAAGACCTGGTGATGACACTTCGAGGTTATATTTATCCGCAATTGGATCTTCCACGTCTAAAATCGCGCTCACTTGACGACTTACATCAGCACAATCATCAACGCCTACGCCACCGTCTTTATCAATGAATAAACGTACGGTCATAAAACGACCTGCACGTTGGCATTCAATCCCCCAAAGTTCGCAGCCTAAGTCTTCTACTGCACCTTGAAGCATCTCTTGCAATCTTTGTTCTAATGTTGCCAATTTTTGCTCCTAATCTTAAAATTCAGACATAAAAAAAGGGTTAGGTTCCTCAATGAACCTAAGCCCAGTTTCTAAATTTCTCGTACAAAAAAACCCCAAACTTGGGGTTCTTTTTACTGAACTTGTTATTGGTTGCGGGGGCCGGATTTGAACCGACGGCCTTCGGG
>CAJMPC010000033.1:0-11282 GCA_905215245.1 uncultured bacterium
TGTGGAACCTGCTGGTCATGGCATCGAAAGTGGTGAACATGGTGCGCCATTAGGTCATGCAAAAGTGGGCATTTATTTCGGTATGAAATCACCTTTAATGCAAACTGAAGATGGCCAAGTAGAAGAATCCTACTCTATTTCTGCGGGATTAGACTTCCCTTCTGTAGGCCCACAACATGCTTACTTGCAAAGTATTGGTCGTGCTGAATACCCAAATATTACAGATGATGAAGCGTTAAACGCTTTCCAAGAATTAGCAAAACATGAAGGGATTATTCCTGCATTGGAAAGCTCCCACGCATTAGCGCATGCGCTAAAAATGATTCATCAAGAACCGAATAAAGAACAAATTTTAGTGGTGAATCTCTCTGGTCGTGGTGATAAAGATATTTTCACCGTTGATAAAGTTTTAAAAGAAAAAGGAATGCAATAATGAGCCGTTTTGAAACTAAATTTGCAGAACTTGCAGCGAAAAAAGAAGGGGCTTTTGTACCTTTCGTTACATTATGCGATCCAACATTTGATCGCTCTTTTGAGATTATTTGCGCGTTAGTCGAAAATGGCGCAGATGCTTTGGAATTAGGCTTTCCATTTTCTGATCCGCTATTAGACGGTCCCGTTATCCAGGCAGCTAATAACCGTGCATTGAATGCCGGACATAGCACAGAAGATAGCTTTAAATTACTCGCTAAAGTGCGGTCAAAATATCCAGAAATTCCGATTAGCTTACTCCTTTGTGCGAATTTAATTTTTGCGAAAGGATTAGATAATTTCTATCAACGTTGTGCAGAAGTCGGTGTAGATGCGGTTTTAGTGGCAGATATTCCACTATTGGCAAAAGAAGAGTATATTCAAGCCGCTAAAAAGCATGGCATTCAACCTGTCTTTATTTGCCCACCAAATGCTAATGCAAAAACAGTACAAGGCGTTGCTGAAAACAGCGAAGGCTATACCTATTTAGTTTCTCGTGCAGGTGTAACAAGTGCAGAGAATCAAGCTCATGCCGCAAACTTAGATACACTTGTAGAACAACTCAAAGCCCACAAGGCTCCACCAATTCTACAAGGTTTTGGTATTGCTCAACCAGCTCAAGTGAAAGAAGCCCTTCAACTGGGTGCAGCTGGTGCAATTTCAGGTTCTGCAACGGTAAAAATCATTGAACGAAATTTAGATAACCAAGCTCAATGTTTATCTGAACTTGCCGAGTTTGTTCGCAATATGAAAGCTGCAACCAAATAATAAATAAAAAAGTGCGGTTAAAATTAACCGCACTTTTGTTTTTCTTTTATTAATCCACAATTCGCAAATGAGATGCTGATTTCTGTGGTTTCTTTTCAGCTTTAGGTTTATCTACCGCTTCTGCAAAGCTTAATGGCTGTTCTGATGTTGGCTCACGATTTAATTCATCGTAAATTTCTTCTGGCTCAAACATCACGCCATCACCATTTTCACGTGCATAAATAGCTAAAGCTGCGCCCATCGGAATATATAACTCACGAGCCACACCTTTGAAACGTGCATTAAACTGAATAAAGTCATTTGTTAATTGCAAATTCCCAGTCGCCCCCGCTGAAAGATTTAAGACGATTTGCCCATCTTTCACGTATTCCACAGGCACATTGGTACCATAATAATTAGCATCCACCACCAAATATGGGGTGAAATCGTTATCCACTAGCCAATCATAATAGGCTCTTAGTAAATAAGGGCGTTTTGGAGAAGGTGTATGAGTCATTATTTATCATCCATTAAATTTTTAGGAGCAGCTTCACCCACTGATTGTAAGAAAGAATCACGGCTAAATACACGATCCATATAGTCTTTGATTGCTTTGCTTCCTGTACCGCTAAATTCCACGCCCATATTACGTAGTTTCCATAATAATGGTGCAACATAGCAATCAACCAAACCAAACTCTTCACTCATAAAATAAGGGGTTTGTTGGAAGATAACCGATACCGCTAACAATTCTTCTTTTAACTGTTTTAACGCTTCTTCGCGTTCAACTTCCGTGCCTTTTTCAGCAATCTCTAATGTTGGGTACCAATCTTGTTCGATACGTAACATTAAAAGACGGCTTTTCGCACGAGAAACCGGATAAACTGGCATAAGTGGAGGATGTGGAAAACGCTCATCAAGATATTCCATAATAATGCGTGAGCTGAATAATACTAAATCACGATCCACCAAGGTTGGTAATGTGCCGTAAGGATTTAATTCCATTAAATCTTCTGATAATGCTTGCAGATCAACTTCTTCGTTTTCGTAAGCAACACCTTTTTCAGCTAAGACAATTTTTACCTGATGGCAGTAAATGTCATTTTTATTTGAAAAAAGAGTCATTACTGAACGTTTACTTGATGCATTGGACATTTATTCCTCCGAAGATCCAAACTAACTTATATACTTCTACTAAAAATGGGCGGTTATTTTAACATAACCGACAGGTAAATTGCTAATAATTTCTTATTTTTCCTTTAAAATCAATTAATTATAAGCAATCAATGAAAAATCAAAGAACGGGAATTTTTAATTAATTTGTTTTTTACAGACATAAAAAAAGCAGAGATTGCTCTCTGCTTTCTTGAAACGATAATAAAAAATTAACGTTTGGAGTATTGTGGACGACGACGTGCTTTGTGTAAACCAACTTTTTTACGTTCAACGCGACGTGCGTCACGAGTAACGAAGCCAGCTGCACGAAGAGCAGGACGTAAAGTCTCATCATATTCCATTAATGCACGAGTGATACCGTGACGGATTGCACCCGCTTGACCAGAAATACCACCACCTTTAACAGTGATGTATAGGTCTAATTTATCAGTTAATTCCACTAATTCTAACGGTTGACGTACGATCATACGAGCTGTTTCGCGACCGAAATATACGTCTAATTCACGTTGGTTGATAGTGATTTTACCACTGCCCGGTTTGATAAATACACGAGCTGAAGAGCTTTTGCGGCGACCAGTGCCGTAGTTTTGATTCTCTGCCATTTCCTAAACCTCGTGATTAAATGTCTAATACTTGTGGTTGTTGTGCTGCGTGTTGGTGTTCTGCACCCGCATACACTTTTAATTTACGGAACATTGCACGGCCTAATGGACCTTTTGGCAACATACCTTTAACCGCAATTTCAATCACCGCTTCAGGACGGCGAGCGATCATTTCTTTGAAAGTCGCTTGTTTGATACCACCTACATAGCCAGTGTGCCAGTAGTAAAGTTTATCTGTTTCTTTACGACCAGTTACTGCCACTTTGTCTGCGTTGATAACGATGATGTAATCACCAGTATCTACGTGTGGAGTGTACTCAGCCTTGTGTTTACCACGAAGACGGCGTGCTAATTCAGTAGCTAAACGACCTAAAGTTTTACCTGTCGCATCTACCACATACCAGTCACGTTTTACTGTTTCCGGTTTTGCTACAAAAGTTTTCATTAATTAATTACCAAAATATAAGTTTGATACCCAGTGTTCCATACTGATTGAAACACAACCATTAATCTTAATCTCCACCCCTTCGAGTGTGATCTCGATAAAATAATGCACGGTGGGAATCCGTGCATTTACAGGGTCGGCACATTATACCTATTTTTAGAAAAAATGCTAACTTTTTGTGCAAATAAATTGATTTTCTTTTAAAATACAACGCACAATAAACAATCATTAATTTCATTCATTATTTTGATGAAATCATTGAAATTGACGCATATTAGTTCTTATCTTATGATAAGTGCATTCTAATAAAAAACGTAAGAAGGCATGCTATGAGCTACGCAAACGAAATTAACACATTAAATCAACATCTTGCTGATACTAACAAAAAAATTAATGTCTCCTTTGAGTTCTTTCCGCCTAAAAATGAAAAAATGGAAAGCATGCTTTGGGATTCCATTCATCGCTTAAAAGTATTAAATCCTAAATTTGTTTCCGTCACCTATGGTGCAAACTCTGGCGAACGTGATCGTACACATAGCATCGTGAAAGCCATTAAAGCAGAAACAGGCATAGAAGCCGCACCACATTTAACAGGTATTGATGCAACACCTGAAGAATTAAAAGAAATTGCAAAAGATTATTGGGATAGCGGTATTCGTCGCATTGTGGCATTACGCGGTGATGAGCCAAAAGGCTATGCGAAAAAACCTTTCTATGCGGCTGATTTAGTTGAACTACTCCGCTCCGTAGCTGATTTTGATATCTCAGTTGCAGCATACCCAGAGGTTCATCCTGAAGCAAAATCAGCACAAGCAGATTTAATCAATTTGAAACGTAAAATTGACGCAGGTGCTAATCATGTCATTACTCAATTCTTCTTTGATATTGATAGTTATCTTCGTTTCCGAGACCGCTGTGCATCCATTGGTATTGAGGCTGAAATTGTTCCGGGTATTCTACCTGTCACTAACTTCAAACAACTTCAAAAAATGGCATCATTTACGAATGTAAAAATTCCAGCATGGTTGGCTAAAGCGTATGAAGGATTAGATGATGATCCTACTACTCGCAATCTCGTCGCGGCGAGTGTGGCAATGGATATGGTAAAAATCCTTTCTCGTGAAGGCGTGAATGACTTCCATTTCTACACGTTAAATCGTAGCGAACTCACGTATGCGATTTGTCATACATTAGGCATTCGCCCTACAACAAATCCATAAAGAAAAAGTGCGGTTAAAATTAACCGCACTTTTTTTCTTTTCACTATACTCGTCTAACTTGCCAAAAAGCTTTTTTCCAATAAGGGCTGTTCATCGAAGAGTAAATCACGCCACCTTTGGTTGAAGCATGTAAAAACTTATCTTCTTTCACATAAATCCCAACATGATAGCCATTTGGTCCTCGTCCCGTTTTAAAGAAAATTAAATCGCCAGTTTGGATATCTTCTTTACGAACAAGTTTTCCGTAACCCGCTTGATCTTTCGTAGTTCGAGGAAGATTGATATTAAAACGATCAATAAAAGTTTTGCACAAAACCAGAACAATCTATACCACCTCGAGATTGCCCGCCTAAAACATATGGAGTACCCGCCCATTCATATTGTTGTTCACTTAACATGGCAATGGCCATAATAGGATCACCAATCTGACCTTTATAGTTCATTGCATACTCTTCACGAACACCACTTGAACAAGCAAAAAGTAAAAAACTTGCTGCGACTAAAAAAGCACATTTAATCTTATTCATGTTCAATCCTGACAAAAGTGCGGTCAAAAACGACCGCACTTTTCTTACTATTGTTTTGGCTTGGTGTTTTCCACACGAGCACGTAATTTTTGCCCTGGCTTGAATGCCACTACTCGGCGAGCAGAAACAGGAATGCTTTCACCTGTTTTTGGATTACGCCCTGGACGGGAAGCTTTATTACGAAGTTCAAAATTACCAAAACCTGATAATTTTACTTCACCACCAGATTCTAACGATAAACGAATTTCCTCAAAAAAGTCTTCCACTAATGCCTTAGCTTCAGCTTTTTGTAATTGATACTTATCTAATAAGTATTCAGTAATATCAATTTTTGTAATCGTTGCCATGTTAGTCTCCTGTTTAGTCTCTAAGCTCCGCATTAAAGCGTTGTTTAACTTCGTTTAATACAGCTGAGATTACCGCATTAATCTCATCATCTTCAAGCGTTTTTTCATTATCTTGAATAGTTAAACTGATTGCTAAGCTCTTATGTCCGCTAGCAACGCCAATGCCTTGATATACATCGAATAAATTGACTTGTGTTAATTTTTCTCCGCCGGCTTGCTTACATGCATCGATAATATCGCCTGCTGGCAAATTATCGGCAACAACTAAAGCTAAGTCACGACGGTTTGCTGGGAATTTTGAAATCTCTTTGGCTTGAACCACACGACGATTTGCAATGGCATCCCATAAAATTTCAAAAACAACCGCTTTGCCATTTAATCCTAATTTTTGAGCGATAAGTGGATGAATAGTTCCAATAAAACCAATTTCTTTTCCATCTAATTCAATTGAAGAAGATTGTCCTGGGTGCAGTGCACTATGTGCTTTTGCCACAAATTTAACACGGCTACCCACTTCGGTGAGAGAAAGAATACTTTCTAAATCACCTTTAAGATCAAAGAAATCTACATTTTCTGCTTTACCCGTCCAGCATTCTGATTTTGCTGTACCAGTAATCACACCTGCAAGAACAAATTCTTGGCGCACACCAAATTCTGCATTGGCATCAGGAACAAAGCGTAATCCCGTTTCAAATAAACGTACGCGGTTTTGCTGGCGATTTTGGTTGTATAACACCGCACCGAGTAATCCACTTAATAATGAAACGCGCATTGCTGACATTTCAACTGAAATTGGGTTTGGCAATACAAGCGCTTCAATTTCTGGATGAAGTAAAGTCTGTACTTTTGGATCAACGAAGCTATAAGTAATCGCTTCTTGATAATCTGCATCCACAAGTGCGGTCTTAATTCGACTTAACTCTAAATCAGCTTCTTTATGCTCACGCATTCGAAGATGTGTTAATGGTGCATTATTTGGAATGCTGTTATAGCCATAAATACGTGCTACTTCTTCAATGAGATCTTCTTCGATTTCAATATCAAAACGCCAGCTTGCTGAAGTCACAGTCCAAACATCATTAGCATATTTCACGCCCAAACCTAAACGCTCAAAAATCTCTGTCACGGTTTCAGTTTCGATATGATGACCTAATAAGCTATCTAATTTTTCACGATGTAAAGTCACTTCATTGATTTTTGGTAAATATTGCTCGCTCACCACTTCGCAAATTTCGCCTGCTTCACCACCGCAAATGTCAAGTAGCAATGCTGTTGCTCTTTCCATTGCGTGACGTTGTAGCGTGAAATCAACACCACGTTCAAAGCGATGTGAAGAATCTGTGTGTAAACCGTATTGTCTTGCACGTCCCGCAATCGCTAGTGGTGCAAAGAATGCCGCTTCTAAAATTACATCTTTTGTTGTTTCAGCATCAACACCGCTTGCTTGACCACCAAAGATACCCGCCATTGCTAGTGGACCAGTTTGGTCTGCAATCACTAAAGTATTCGGTTGTAATTTTGCCGTTGTGCCATCTAATAAAACAAGTTCTTCGCCATTATTAGCTAAACGTACTTGAACAGGTTGAGCCACTTTTGATGCATCAAAAGCATGCATTGGTTGACCTAATTCAAGTAAAACATAGTTGGTAATGTCCACAATAGGATCGATAGAACGAATACCACAACGACGTAATTTTTCTTGTAACCAAATTGGCGATTGCGATTTAACATTCACATTTTTCACCACGCGCAATAAATAACGCGGACATGCTTCTGGCGCATTTAATTCAATTTGAACTTTATCTGAAATCGTTGCAGGTACGGCATCAAAGTGCGGTTGATTAACAACTTGTTTATTAACTACGCCAACTTCACGCGCAATACCTGCAATACTTAAACAATCTGCACGGTTTGGTGTTAAACTAATTTCAATGGCTTTATCATCTAAATCTAAATATTCACGTAGATTTGTGCCTACTGGTGCATCTAACGGTAGCTCAATAATACCATCTGCATCCACATCAATAATGCCTAATTCAGAAAATGAGCAAAGCATCCCTTCTGAAGGTTGACCACGTAATTTAGTCTTCTTAATTTTAAAATCACCAGGTAATACAGCGCCTTCAGTTGCACATGCTACTTTTAAACCTTGACGGCAATTTGGTGCACCACAAACGATATCTAATAAGCGCTCGCCACCAACATTTACTTTAGTGACACGTAATTTGTCTGCATCTGGGTGTTGTGCACATTCAACAACTTCACCCACAACAACACCTGTAAACTCACCAGCTACTTTTTCAACACCATCAACTTCTAAACCTAGCATAGTGATTTGATCACATAACTGCTCTGTTGAAATTGATGGATTAACCCATTCTCTCACCCAATTTTCGCTAAATTTCATTATCTCTGTATCCTTTATTGATGAACGTGTTACGTTCTAAATTAATCATTATCGTCAATTTAACCCAGCGGTTAATTACTTAAATTGTTTTAAAAAACGTAAGTCGTTTTCAAAGAATGAACGTAAATCTGTGACGTTGTAGCGTAACATGGTTAAACGCTCAACCCCCATGCCGACAGCGAAGCCAGAATATTCATTTGGATCAATACCTACGTTACGTAACACATTAGGATGCACCATACCACAACCTAATACTTCTAACCATTTGCCGTTTTTACCCATTACATCGACTTCTGCAGAAGGTTCAGTAAATGGGAAATAGGAAGGACGGAAACGAACTTGTAAATCTTCTTCAAAAAATGCACGTAAGAAATCGTGTAATAAGCCTTTTAACTCGGTGAAATTTGCTTTTTTATCTATATAAAGCAATTCAATTTGATGGAACATTGGTGTGTGTGTTTGATCGTAGTCATTACGATACACACGACCTGGCGCCATAATACGAATAGGCGGCTGCATTTTTTCCATGGTACGAATTTGCACACCAGAGGTTTGTGTACGAAGTAATAATTCAGGATTAAACCAGAATGTATCGTGATCAGCACGTGCTGGGTGATGTTTAGGGATATTTAATGCATCGAAATTGTAATAATCACTTTCAATTTCGGGACCAGTTTCCACAGAAAAACCTAACTCTGAAAAGAATTTTGTTACGCGATTGATGGTAATGGTCACAGGGTGTAAACCACCCGTTTCTGTTTTACGACCAGGAAGACTCACATCAATACGTTCTTTTTCTAATTTCGCATTGAGTTCAGCTTGTTCCCACTCTGCTTTTTTAGCATTCAAAAAATCTAATGCTGCTTGTTTTGCCTCATTGATTTTAGCGCCCATTGCTGGACGCTCTTCCGCTGCAACATTACGCAACTCTTGCATAAGTTGGGTGAAATGCCCTTTTTTACCAAAATATTCCACACGAATTTCATCTAATGTGGCTAAACTTCTATTTTCGATTTGTTCAATCGCCGATTTTGCTTTCTCAACAAGATCTTTCAGATGTTGCATAGTTTCCCCTGATTATCTTTTCTAACTAAAAATACGCTTAATGATAATACTAACTCATTAAAAAATCACGCGTTTATTGGTGAATTGATGTTTCAGATGAAAAATGACAAAAATTTTTGCTATTTTTTGAGATATATCACAGTAATTTTTAGTGCTTTCGTTAGAATGAAGAAGAATCGACCATGTCTAGGAGGCGTATTATGTGGAAATCAATTTCTCAAGTCTTAGCTGATCAATTTGGTGCTTACTATAACATCAAAGAAAAAAACAAAGTACCTGGTGGCGAAGTAAATGAAACTTGGCTTATTACGGATGGAATCCAACCTGTCTTTGTTAAAGTGAATGAACGATCTTATCGTTCAATGTTTCGTGCAGAAGCTGACCAATTAAACCTACTAGGCAAAACCAATACAATCAGACTTCCACAAGTTTATGGCGTAGGCTGTTCTCAAAACCATAGTTTCTTATTATTAGAGGCGCTTCCTATTAGTCAACAAACCAATACAACGCCACATTTTGCTGAAGAATTAGCAAAACTCCATCAAGTATCTGGCACTAAAAACTATGGATTAGATTTTGATACTTGGCTTGGACCTGAGTATCAACCGAATAAATGGAATGGAAGTTGGGCAAAATTTTTTGCAGAACAACGTATTGGATGGCAATTACAACTTTGCAAAGATAAAGGTTTAAACTTTGGCAACATTGATTTAATTATTGAAAAGGTAAAACACAAACTTTCAAAACATAATCCTAAACCTTCTTTGTTACATGGTAACTTATGGGTTGAGAATACCGCTATCGTAGGTAATCAAACCTTTACTTATGATCCTGCTTGCTACTGGGGGGATAGAGAATGTGATTTAGCATTCAGTGAGCTTTTCCAACCGTTCTCAGCTGAATTCTATGAAATTTATGACCGCACTTTACCTCTTGATAAAGATGGCTTTGAAGAAAGAAAACACCTTTATCAGCTCTATTATCTACTAAATTTCAGTCATCGTTTTAATGGGAGTTATATCAACTTAACCACTAAATTGATTGAAGAACTTCTACTTGAATAATTTCTTAAACATCAGATAAAAAAAGAGCGTAATTTTCATTACGCTCTTTCTATCTTCTCTATCTATTATTTTTGATAAAGAGGTGCTGGACCTTGAGTTCCACCGTTAGTTTGACCACCTTCTTGTAATTTTAATACAGAACCAGAAGCAGTGATTTCTACACGACGGTTTGGACGTAAACAGTCTTTCTCAGCTTTACTTGCGTGTTTGTAACCGTTACAAGCTTTAACTTGTGGTACTTTACCGTAACCAACAGCTGTAATCTCAGATGTTACACCATCTTGAATTAAACGAGCTTTAACACGGTTTGCACGACGTTGAGAAAGATCTAAGTTGTAAGCATCAGAACCTAAACGGTCAGTGTAACCTGCAACTTTAACTTCTTTAGCACCAGTTTCTTTTAATTGTGCTGCAACGTTATCAACAACTTCTTTACCACGTGGAGTTAAAGTATCTTTATCGAAGTCGAATAAGAAGTCACCACTTAAAGTAAATGCTGAGTTTCCGTTACAACCGTTTGGATACCAGAAGAAGCTTTGAGCATTGTGGTTTTTGTCAAATAATATTTTGTATTGACAAATTTTGTGAACACCATTCTCACGATAGTTGAACGCATAATCCCACTCTTCAACACCGTATAAACCTTCAGAGAAGTGTGGACGACCGATTAGGTTGTATAATTGGTCTTTGTTCATACCACGTTCGATCATACGAACGTTGTCCCAGTTTGGCCATGAACCAAATTGGCTACCATCATGGTTGAAAGCAGCTTTATCAATCTTAGGCCATACGAGTTGTGGCACTTGTTGACCATCAACTTCTTTATATTCTGGAGTACCAGCTTCTGTAACTTTGCTTAAGTTACCACAAGCAGCAACTGTCGCTACTGCTACTGCAGATAATAAAATACGAGATAATTTCATTTTTTTACCTTTTTACTGTTAGGGTGCAATCCTTGCAAGAAGAACCAACACAACTAAACTTTATAAATTTTACAAATAAAACTATAAAAAGTTTCATGGCGTATGGTAGTAATAATTTTTTAACTTGTAAATAAAAAAACATTAAAAAATGATTTTTTATGGAACTTTTTTGTAAAGTTGTGTAAAGAGTTGTCAAATAAGTAAATTTTTTTCTTATTGAATAAAATCCTGTCCATTTTTTGTTAAATTTCGATGAATAATTCCCTCAATACTCTCTTCAGCTTGCTT
>CAJMPC010000034.1:0-11257 GCA_905215245.1 uncultured bacterium
TTAATGCCGAACGAGCGGCTTGCTCCGAAGTGGCATCAATTAAATCTGCAATGGCTTCTGCTTGGGCTAAATCTAATTTATCGTTTAAAAAAGCCTGTTCAGAAAATTCACCTGGACGTGCAAGACGAACGCCATCAAGTTGTAAGATTCGTTTTAGCAACAAATCTAATACCACTTGTCCGCCATGACCTTGTAATTCCAATACATCTTCACCGGTAAAGGAATTCGGCGATTTAAAATAAAGCGCAATGCCTTGATCTAATACGGTGCCATCAGTATCTTTAAAAGGTAAATAATCTGCCATTCTTGGTTTAGGACATTTACCTAGTACTGCTTGTGCAACTTCAACCGCTTTGGGGCCTGATACACGCAAAATACCAATACCGCCACGTCCTGGTGCTGTCGCTTGTGCGACGATTGTTTCTTTCATAAAAACTCACTAAAAATTGACCGCACTTTTATCTGCGATAAAAAAATGAGAGGGCGCATTAATACGCCCATGTGATTATATATCAATCAATGATAGAAAAAAGGCATCTTTCGATGCCTTCTATCTGTTATTTTTTACGGGTATGTAACCCTTTTTTCTCTAAACCACGGTAGATCATTTGTTGTTGTACGATAGTGATTAAGTTAGACACTAACCAGTAAAGTACTAGACCTGCCGGGAACCAGAGGAAGAAGAACATGAAGATCAACGGCATGAAATTCATCACTTTTTGTTGCATTGGATCGGCAACTGGTGTCGGTGACATTTTTTGTAACAAGAACATTGATCCACCCATTAAGATTGGGAGAATGTAGTAAGGGTCTTGTGCCGATAAATCTTGAATCCAACCAAAGAATGGCGCATGGCGAAGTTCAACCGCTTCCATAAACGTCCAGTATAATGCGATGAAAATTGGCATTTGAAGGATTAATGGTAAGCAACCGCCAAGTGGATTTACTTTTTCTTCTTTGTAAAGTTTCATCATTTCTTGGCTCATACGTTGGCGATCATCACCAAAACGTTCCCGCATTTCTTGCATTTTTGGTTGCAACATACGCATTTTCGCCATAGAAGTGTATTGTGCTTTTGTAAGCGGATATAAAATCGCTTTCACCACTAAGGTGACACAAATAATTGCCACACCCCAGTTAGATACAATACTTTGAATGAACGTTAATAACCAGAATAATGGTTTTGCGATGAACCATGCCCAACCGTAATCAACGGTTAAGTCTAAGTGGTTAGCCACTTCAGCCATTTTGTTTTGTAATTTTGGACCAGTCCATAATGAGCTGGTAATTGTTTCTGTTGCACCCGCTGGAACAGATACCACTGGACCACGATAACCAATAGACGCAACGTTATTTTTGCTGTCTGTAATACTATAAAGTTGGTTATTTACATCTTGATTTGGGATCCAAGCTGATACGAAATAGTGTTGTAAAATAGCAACCCAACCTGCTTTGGTATCGATAGAAAGATTTTTATCTTTCATATCGCTGAAGCTGTATTTTTTGTAATTGGTTTCTGAAGAAGAATACGCACCACCGGTATAAGTAGGCATTGCCACGTTACCGCTGCTTTCAACTAATGTGTGTTTTAATTGGCCGTAAGGTTCAACTTCAATTGCACTACCACTTTGGTTCACAATTTCAAAGTTAACACCTACATCGTAACTATCACGTTTTAACACAAAGGTTTTACGATAAGTCACACCATCTTTTTCAAATGTTAATGGCACTGAAAGTTCATTTTGACCTTCTGCTAATTTGAAATTGTCGCCAGTAACTTGATATTGCGCGCGACCTGCTTTTGTATCGATCCCGTTTTTACCGATTAAGCCGCTTTGTGCAATGTAAACATGCTCGTTTGTATCTTTTAACAAGACGAAAGGTTCTTTTGAACCTAATTCTGCATCATATTTTAATAATTCAGAACTGATTACATCACCACCTAATGTATCCACTTTCAAACGGAGTACATCATTTTCTAATGTGATAATTTGACCTTTTGTTTGTGAATCTGCCACTACTTCAGCAGATGAAGAAGAACTTGCCGGGACATCAGAAGAGGCGGCTGTTGTTTGTTCCGTAGTCTGTTGTTGAACAGGTGGATTTTTATCAAGTTGCCATTGCTGATAAACAAGGAAAGAAATAAAGAGTAGTGCAAGCACTAATAGGCTACGTCTTGAGTCCATTATTTTTTCTCATCGTTATTATTAATCTTTTTCGGCGGAACAGGATCGAATCCACCGGCGCTTAAGGGGTGACATTTTAATACACGTTTTAGCGTAAGCCAACTACCTTTTAACAATCCATGTGTTTTTAACGCCTCAATACCATAGCAAGAACAAGTTGGCACAAAACGACAACGGGGCCCGATTAAAGGGCTAATCGCTACTTGATAAAACTTAATTAAAGCGATGAGGATTTTTGTGCCAAACGAATGTGACGTGCCCATAATTTATCCAAAGTTTGTAAAAACGTTTGATTATCAAGCTGACCAATGCCACGTTTCGCCACAAAGACAAAGTCACAAGAAGGCAAATTATGTTGAGATAAACGAAAACTTTCACGAACTAAACGTTTAATACGATTACGATCATGTGCTCGTTTAAGATGTTTTTTAGCCACAGTTAAACCTAAGCGTGGATGCTCAAGATTATTTTTGCGTGCGAGAATGGTAATTTCAGGGGTGCTTGCTCGAAACGGTTGTTCGAAGACATTTTTGAATTGAGTGGGAGTTAGCAATCGTAACTCCCGAGAGAAGTTTAGCTTAATCACTAAAAGAGGTGATTATGCAGATAAACTTTTACGACCTTTAGCACGACGACGAGCTAAAACTTGACGGCCGTTTTTAGTTGCCATACGAGCACGGAAACCGTGAGTACGGCTACGTTTTAATACAGAAGGTTGAAATGTACGTTTCATTGTAATCTACCTAAATCAAAATGGTTTACTGTTTTGATATTCAAAACACAACAAGGGTTATAAAAAATAGACCGCAATTTTAATCATAAATTGGGCTTTCGTCAAATAAGAAAAGAGAAAATTCCGAAATAATCTTCCGTTTCTTCTAAAATCGTGGGGATTATACGGATTTTGCACAAAATCTCAAGCAACCTTTTTGTCTTTTTTTGACGACCAACAGAAGATCTTTTGCCTAAATTATTGTAAAATTCTCTTCGATTTTTAACCGCACTTTTGCGGCTTTTATTTTATACGCATATAACATAAGGATAATTTATCGTGAGCCTTTCTACCCTATGGCAAGATTGCTTATCTCAACTACAAGATCAGGTTTCCCCGATGGATCTCAGTACTTGGTTACGCCCACTACAAGCGGATGTAATCTCGCAAGATCAAGTGGTGTTATATGCGTCCAATATGTTTGTAAAAAGCTGGGTGGAAAATCACTACTTGGCTCAAATTCATCAAATTTGCCAAGCCCTTGCTAAAAATCCAAATTTACAAATTATCGTAAAAGAAGGGGTAAAACCAGCTCCCAAAGCTGTTGAATCATCCTCAACTCAAACAACTAATCATCAAGAAAGTGCGGTAAATTTTCAGCAAGAATCTGATGCGCCGACTAAATTTGAATCACACCTAAATCGTAAACATTTATTTGAAAACTTTGTTGAAGGTAAATCAAACCAACTCGCCCGTGCAGTAGGTCAAAAACTCGCTCTTGCGCCTGGTGAACCAATAGCAAACCCATTCTTTTTATATGGTGGTACAGGTTTAGGTAAAACTCACTTATTACACGCAATCGGTAATGGCATTTTAGCGAATAAACCGAATGCCAGAGTGCTTTATATCCATGCTAATAATTTTATGCAGCACATGGTAAAAGCGATGCGTGATAATAAAATGGAGCAATTCAAAAAATTCTATCGTTCTCTTGATGCATTGTTAGTGGATGATATTCAATTCTTCGCAGAAAAAGAAAAAACACAAGAAGAATTTTTCCATATTTTCAACAATTTATTTGAAACTGGCCGTCAAATTATTTTGACCTCTGACCGCTATCCAAAAGAAATTGAGAAAATTGAAGAACGCCTAAAATCTCGTTTCGGTCGGGGTTTAACGACTGCGATTGAACCACCAGATTTAGAAACCCGTGTTGCGATTTTGCTGAAAAAAGCAGAAGAACATAATATGGAACTGTCAGAAGAAGTAGCATTCTTTATTGCACAACGTTTACGCACCAATGTTCGTGAATTAGAAGGCGCATTAAACCGTGTGAAAGCGATGCAAGACTTCAAAGGTGGTCACATTGATATTGATTTTGTTCGTGACACATTAAAAGATATTCTTGCCTTACAAGAACGTTTGGTAACCATTGAAAATATTCAGAAAGTCGTGGCAGAATACTATCGAATTAAAGTGGCTGATTTAAAATCAAAAAGCAGAGCAAGATCAGTCACTCGCCCACGCCAAGTTGCGATGGCGTTAGCAAAAGAATTAACCAATAAAAGCTTACCGGAAATTGGCCGTGCCTTTGAACGCGATCACACGACAGTCTTAAATGCCTGCCGTGAAGTGCCAAAATTCCGTGAAAAAGACAGCAGTATTCAAGAAGATTGGGCGAATTTAATTCGCACATTATCTGCATAAGGAGCCAATGATGCAATTTAGCATTTCAAGAGAAAATCTATTAAAACCCTTACAGCAAGTTTGTGGCGTATTGAGCAGTCGTCCGAATATTCCTGTATTAAATAACGTGTTATTACAAATTGAAGATAACCGTTTAACGATTACAGGTACAGACCTTGAAGTTGAGCTTTCTAGTTATACTCAACTTTCCTCTTCAACCGCTGATGGCGCGTTCACCATTCCGGCTAAAAAATTCTTAGATATTTGCCGTACATTATCAGATGAATTTGAAATTACAGTTACCTTTGAAGAAGATCGCGCCATTGTAGAATCAGGTCGCAGTAAGTTTAATCTCACTACTCTGCCCGCTGAAGAATATCCAAATCTAACGGATTGGCAATCTGAAGTGGATTTTGCCTTACCGCAAAGTACCTTGCGTCGCTTAATTGAGGCAACCCAATTTTCAATGGCAAACCAGGATGCTCGTTATTTCTTAAATGGCATGAAATTTGAAACAGAAGGTAATTTATTACGTACTGTTGCAACTGACGGTCACCGTCTTGCCGTTTGTACGATCGAATTAGATCAAGATCTACAAACCCATTCAGTTATTCTCCCTCGTAAAGGTGTATTAGAACTGAATCGCTTACTAGAAAGCAGTGATGAACTTGCTCGTTTGCAAATCGGCACGAATAATCTTCGTATTCACTTAAACCACATTGTGTTTACCTCAAAACTCATTGATGGTCGCTTCCCGGATTACCGTCGTGTATTACCACGTAATGCAACTCGTATCGTAGAAGGTAACTGGGAAACTTTAAAACAAGCTTTTGTACGTGCATCTATCCTTTCTAATGAGCGTGTGCGCAGTGTGCGTTTAAACTTAAGTGAAAACCAACTTAAAATTACTGCTTCTAACCCAGAACACGAAGTGGCAGAAGAAATCGTGGATGTGAATTATCAAGGTGAAGAAATGGAAGTGGGCTTTAATGTGACTTACATTTTGGATGTATTGAACGCCTTAAAATGCCAACAAGTACGTATTCGCCTCACTGATGCGTCATCAAGCTGCTTAATTGAAAACAGCGAAGATGCAAGCGCAGAATACGTCATTATGCCAATGCGCCTCTAGAAATAATGGCCATTTCCCGCTTAATTGTTGAAAAATTTAGAAATTTAAATGCCGTGGATCTTGAATTTGATCACGGCTTTAACTTTTTAGTTGGTAATAACGGCAGCGGAAAAACGAGTTTATTAGAAGCAATTTTTTATCTCGGGCATGGGCGCTCTTTCAAAAGTGCGGTCGCAAATCGTATCATTTCTTACGACGAACCTCATTTCACGCTTTTTGGCCAAATTCAAGAAAGCCAGCATCAATGGTCTGTTGGCTTACAAAAACTTCGTCAAGGTAATACCATCGCGAAAATAAACGGTGAAGACGGCAATAAAATTGCCGATCTCGCTCACCTTTTACCCATGCAATTAATTACGCCTGAAGGGCTTACCTTATTAAATGGCGGCCCTAGTTTTCGACGTGCATTTTTAGATTGGGGCTTATTCCACCACCATAATAGTTTCCATTCCTCTTGGGTTGCATTAAACCGCTTATTAAAACAGCGAAATGCCGCATTAAGTCAAAATCAGCCTTATTCTGCAATAAAAATATGGGACATTGAATTAGCTAAATTAGCCCATCAAGTGAGTGATTGGCGCACTGAATATGCAGAAGCCTTACGTCCTGAGATCGAAAAAACCTGCCAGTTATTTTTACCTGAATTAGAGATTACTGTTAGCTTTCATCAAGGCTGGGAGAAAGAGACAGAATATGGTGAATTATTGGCGCAAAACTTTGAGCGAGACAAAGCCATTGGTTATACAGTTTCAGGCCCACAAAAAGCGGATTTCCGCTTTAAAGCCAATGGACTACCTGTAGAAGATGTGCTCTCTCGTGGTCAATTAAAATTATTGATGTGTGCGCTACGTTTAGCCCAAGGTGAGCATTTAATGATTCAAAAACAACGTCATTGTATCTTTCTAATTGATGACTTTGCCTCAGAATTGGATCAACATAAACGCGCCCTGCTTGCGGAACGCTTGCAACAAAGTGGTTCTCAAGTTTTCGTAACCGCTATTACTCAAGGCCAACTCAAAGAAATGCAAGTGGGAAAATGAAAATTGTTCCAAGTAGATACCGGTAAGATCGCCGAACTACAGTCATAAAAAATAATCCGATCTGTTTAAAGATCGGATTACGTTTAAAACAATACTATTTTTGACCGCACTTTAGTTTGGTTTCCATTCGCCGTTTAATACGGTACCAATCACATCATAATCTTTTGTGAATACCGCTAAGTTTGCGACTTTACCTGCTTCAACTGAGCCTAAACGATCATCTACACCAATTGCTGGGTAAAGATTACTCATACGAATTGCTTCTGCTAATGGAATTTCCACATATTCCACGGCATTCTTGATGGATTCCATCATGGTAATTGATGCGCCTGCAATCGTACCATTTGCGTCGTAGCAACGACCGTCTTTCACATAAATCGGTTTTCCTACAAAAGTGAAGGTTTCCAATTCAGGTGGTGCACCTGCAGCAGCAAGAGAATCTGTAACGATACAAAGTTTGTCACCTTTCGCTTTTTTATCTAAGCGAACGTTACCAAAATTCACATGCACGCCATCTACAATAATGCCCGTGTAAACATCGGAGTCTAATACCGCACCAACTACGCCCATTGCACGTCCTGAACTGATTGGCGACATGGCATTGTGTAAGTGAGTCGCAAAAGTCGCACCTTTATGAAAAGCGGCTTTCGCTACTTCATAAGTCGCATTAGAGTGCCCAATAGACACAATAATGCCTGCTTTTACAAAATCCGGAATATATTGCACCGTTGGATTTTCAGCGGCAATGGTAAGCTTGGTAATAACATCAGCATTATCACATAAGAAATCTTTCATCTCTGGCGTCGCTTCACGGATATATTCCGGGCGATGCACGCCTTTTTTCTCAAGACTTAAATAAGGGCCTTCGATGTGTAAGCCAAGCGCTTGATTTTTATGCTTATTCAAATACTCACGCATGATATTTATTGCGTATTTGATATCTTCATCCGGTGCAGTAATAAACGTTGGTAAGAAACTGGTGCAGCCTGATTTCAAGTTCGTGGCTTGCATGATTTCTAATGTTTCTACGCTTGTTTGATCGTTAAACATCACGCCGCCACAGCCATTTAGTTGCAGATCAATAAAGCCTGCCGTGAGATTATGGCCTTGTAAATCAATGGTTTTAATCCCACTTTCTAATTCGCTTTGTGGAATAACGGATTGAATATATTCCCCTTCAATAACCACTGCATAATCTCTTAACACTTCATTTTTCGTGTAGATTACGCTGTTAATTAATGCATACTTCATCATACCTTCCTAAAATCCAATTAAAATTAACCGCACTTATAACACACTATGAATCGCGCGTCCTTCCAATTCAGTAAAATATTTCACTGTTTTGACTTTCAATTCTTGCAATGCAGGCTCATCACATACCAAAACGAAATGACGATGAAGCTGTAAAGCACTCACTGTCCAAAGGTGATTAATACTGCCTTCTACGGCTGCTTGCACGGCTAAGGCTTTATTATGGCCCGTTGCTAAAATCATCACTTCTTCTGCATCAAGTAATGTTCCTACACCGATTGTTAAAGCATATTTTGGTACTTGATTTACATCGTTATTAAAGAAACGAGAATTCGCGATAATGGTATCAGGCGTTAAGGTTTTAATACGGGTACGCGAACTTAAAGAAGACGCAGGTTCATTAAAGGCAATATGTCCATCAACACCTACTCCGCCCATAAATAAATGAATTTTGCCGTAAGATTTAATTTTTTCTTCATAACGACGACATTCTTCATCATGGTCAGCTGTGTTACCATTCAAAATATTGATATTTTGCGGTTGAATATCAATATGATTGAAGAAATTATTATGCATAAAACTGTGATAGCTTTCTGGATGTTCTTTTGGCAAACCCACATATTCATCCATATTAAAGGTCACCACATGTTTAAAACTCACTTCTCCCGCTTGATTTAATTTAATCAATTCTTGATAGGTCTTAAGTGGTGTGCTGCCTGTTGGTAAACCTAATACAAAAGGACGTTCTGCTGTAGGTTTAAAATGATTAATTCGATCAGCAATATGACGCGCCGCCCAACGGCTGACTTGTTGTTCATTGTTCAGAGGAATGAGACGCATAATAACCTTCCTTATCAGTACCACACCGACATTCTTTCCTCCCTCCATTGAAGAGAGAGGAAAGAAGTAAGTGCGGTCACTTTTCCATTAATTTATAAATATTTTGCTTTTAACTCTTTCGCTTTCGCTAATTGCTCTGGTGTTGCTTTCGCTGTCATTGGCTCACGGCAATAACCTGCGTCCACACCCTCTAGTTTCAATAGCTCTTTGATAGTGAGATATAAGCCATTCGCTAAAATGCCTTCGATAAGGTCATTGGTCACGTGTTGAACTTGAAGCGCATCAGCCAATTTACCTTGTTTGGTTAATTCAAAGATTTGTCTTGCACGCACACCATTTACGTTGAATGTACTGCCGATCGCACCATCTACACCAAGAGATACTGCCGGCACCATCATTTCATCAAAACCAGCCCAAATGAGGTGATTTGGATAAGCTTTTTTCAAGCGTTCTAATAGATAGAAATCCCCAGCGGTAAATTTCACACCTAGCACTTTCGGGTTTTTATAAAGTTCGCCAAATTGCTCAATACCCATGTTCACACCTGTTAAGAACGGAATTGAGTACACGATCATGTTATTGCCTGTTTCAGCAATGATAGTGTCATAGTAATGTTTGATTTCAGGGAAGCTGAATTTATAGTAGAACGGGGTTACTGCAGAAAGACTGTCATAGCCTAATTCGGTTGCATATTTACCTAATTCCACTGCTTCATGTAAGTTCACGCTACCCACTTGTGCGATTAACGCTACTTGGTCTTTTGCTTCATCTTTCGCAATACGGAAAATTTGTTTTTTCTCTTCCGTAGAAAGCATGAAGTTTTCACCTGTTGAACCGCCTACATATAAACCATCAATTTTCATCTTATCAATGTTATAGCGAATGATTTCACGCAAACCTTTTTCATTGATAGAGCCATCTTCATTGAATGATACTAATAACGCACTAAAAATACCTTTTAAGTTACGCATTTTTCTCTCCTATTTGATACGTTGTTCTAAAATAACATTTAATGTTTTTTGCTTTATTTTGACCGCACTTTCCTGTGATGCCTGTACTAATAAAGCGTAAATCAAATCTAATACGAATAATTGAGCAATCTTCGTGCCGATAGAGTCGCCTTGTAACTTGCCTTGCTTATTGCCATTCACTAAAACCAGATCGGCATATTCAGTGATTGGAGAACGCAAGCTGTGCGTAATCGCAATGGTTTTGGCACCGTTTTCTTTGGCGATTTTCATGGTATGAGTGGTTTCTTGCGAATAACCTGAATGGCTCAAACCAATTGCGACATCCTTTTTCGTCAATAACGATGCCTGCATATACATAAAATGGTTGTTACCTGTCGCATCCACTTGCACACCGATACGCATCAGTTTATTTTTGGCATCTTCCGCAGTAATACCAGATGTACCCACACCAAATAAAAAGACACGATTTGCTTGCTGAATGGCTTTTACTGCTTCTTCCAACTGCTCAAAATCTAATAAATTAATGGTTTCATCCATCACGTTATTGATGGCAGATTTCAGCTTATGTGCAATATTCAATGAGTTGTCAGAATCGGTAATATCTGAATCTAATACGGTGTTATCTTTGCCATCTTTCGTCGCAAGCTCGATGGATAATTCCAATTTAAAATCACTGAAGCCTTTAAAGCCGAGTGTACGGCAAAAACGCACAAAGGTCGCCTCCCCCACTTCTAAATGGGCGGCAATTTCAGCTAAAGGAGCTTGCACCGCAAGATCGGGATTTAATAAAATCGCATCCGCAATTTTCTTTTCAGTTTTCGTTAAACTGCGATATAACGAGCTGATGGTATTTAAAATATTGCCATTTTTAGCCATAAACCACTCCCGTATTTTTTGTTTGTAATAAGCAATCTTTTACCCAGTAAGCCGCGCCAATCAAGCCTGCATCTTGTCCAAATTGAGCACTTTCTAATTCGCAGTGATAAACAGCGGGAAGTTCACTTAATAAAGATTGAACTAACGGTAAATAGCCTTCTGCCAATCCTACGCTACCGCCAACCACGACTTTCTGCATATCTAAGCCAATCTTCAAATCCGCAATTAAATTCGCAATGGTTTGAGCTGAACGAGTCACAAGTGCGGTCGCTTTTTCATCATTTTGACGGAAACGCGCAAAGACCTCTTTTGGATCGCAAGGATCATCCCATTGAGAAGAGGCAGCTTCAATGGCGCGACCTGATGCAATGGCTTCAACACAACCACGGCGACCACAGCCGCAAATGGGGCCATTAGGATCGGCTAAAGTATGACCAATATGCCCAGCAATGCCGTTTGGCTCAGTGAGTAAACGATGATTTAGAATTAAACCGCCCCCTACGCCTGTGGAAACCGTAATAAAGGTAAAGTTTTTAACATCATTAGGATTCTGTAATTGATAC
>CAJMPC010000035.1:0-11168 GCA_905215245.1 uncultured bacterium
ATTTTTCTTTATAATCCCAATAATTTTTACCTTCCGTTTTTGAGGACGTCCCATGTCAAACTCATCTTGTATTATCATCGCCATCACGGGTGCATCCGCTTCAGGCAAAAGTTCCATCGCTTCTACCGTTCATAAAGAACTTTGCAACGAGTTAGGATGCCAAGAAATTGGGATTATTGCTGAAGACAGCTACTATAAAGATCAAAGCCATTTAGAGATGAGTGAGCGTATAAAAACGAACTATGACCACCCAAATTCAATGGATAGAGATTTACTCATTCAACACTTAAAAGACTTAAAAAACGGAACCTCCGTAGATATTCCTGTCTATAGTTATGTTGATCACACCAGAACAGGCGAAACCAAACACTTCACCCCGAAAAAAATTGTCATTTTAGAAGGCATCTTATTGCTTACTGATGAGCGAGTTCGCCAATTAGCCGATATTTCTGTCTTCGTGGATACACCATTAGACATTTGTTTTATCCGTCGTTTACAACGTGATATGGAAGAACGTGGTCGGTCATTACAATCAGTCATTGACCAATATCGTGCAACTGTTCGCCCAATGTTCTTGCAATTTATCGAGCCATCCAAACAATATGCGGATATCGTGATTCCTCGCGGTGGTAAAAACCGTATTGCGATTAATATGTTAAAAGCTCAAATTCTTCATTTATTAAACGAAAAATAGGAAAAATCATGCGTCTTTGCGATACCGATATCGAACGCTATCTAGATGATGGCATTATTTCTTTAACGCCTCGTCCTGACAACGACAAAATCAACGGAGCAACCATTGATGTGCGTTTAGGCAATTCATTTCGCGTATTTCGTGAACATTCCGCGCCTTACATTGATTTAAGTGGCCCTAAAGAAGAGGTCTCAGCTCAACTTGAATCAGTGATGAGTGACGAAATCATTATCGCTGATGATGAAGCCTTCTTCTTACACCCAGGTATGTTGGCGTTAGCCACCACATTAGAGTCTGTGAAACTCCCTGCCAATATTATCGGTTGGTTAGATGGTCGCTCTTCACTTGCTCGTTTAGGCTTAATGGTGCATGTTACCGCTCATCGTATTGATCCAGGTTGGGAAGGTAAAATTGTGTTGGAATTCTACAACTCAGGCAAATTACCTTTAGCATTGCGTCCTAATATGGTGATTGGTGCATTGAGTTTTGAAGTGTTAAGTGGCCCAGCAGCGCGCCCTTACACCAGCCGTAAAGATGCCAAATATAAACATCAGCAAAATGCGGTAGCTAGCCGAATTAATGAGGACTAATCAATGAAAAAGATCGCAATTAGCCTGTTGATCGTGCTGTTTGCGATCTTTGCTTTTTTTTATATTCAACTCAATCAACTGAAAAACAGTATTGCCGATCATTTAGCACAATACGATATTCAAGTGAATGATTTTTCGGTAAACCTTCTACCACAGCCAACGGTGAATTTATCTGAGGTGAAATACCATCAACTTTCGGCTAAAAACCTTGAAGCTAAATTTGCGCTCTTTCCTCTTTTTTCAGGCAATCCGATTTTAGAAGAAGTACAAATCACTCATTTCAAACTGAGTGAACAAGCCTTAAACCATGCCAATATTCATGGTCGTTTTACTGATTTTTCACTTAAAAATATTTTTAACCAAAACATTGCGTTTAAAGGCGAAAGTGAGATTAGTTTTTCTCTTGATAAACCGATTTATGGCACAAACACAAAATATCAATTTGCCTTTAGTAAAGGAAATATTAACCTAAACCATCAAGGCAAAAATCTGATTCAATTTGTCAATTCCCGTTTAAATCAACAACCACTGGGTTACATTGAAACTTACGTTGATTTCTCAAAACCGGTTAAAACAGTCAATGCCTATTTACAGCCAGATTGCCAACATTGTTTAGCCACTTTTAAATTTAGTTATAAAGAGCAACAAAGTGCGGTCAATTTTTCCGGTAAAAATTTCCCAATGACACAGCTCACCGCCTTACTGAATTTTCCCAATACATTAACCGGTAATGCTGATTTTAATATCCAACTCGCCCTAACCAATTCTGAACTCACCAAAGGAGAATTTAGTTTCGACGCTCAAAATGGTGAACTTTTAGGATTAAATTTATTAGATATGGCGGCACAGTATTTGCCAATTAATTACAACAGTGATTTAACCGCCAGCAGAAATATGAACACCCCTTACGAGCGTCTTGAGTCACATCTTTTATTTGAAAACCACTTACTCACAGTGGATAAAATAAACTTAAAAACAACCGCACTTTTAGGTGAAGGTTCTGGAGCCATTGATTTAGATAATGTACAATGCGACGTCAATTTAACTTTAAGATCAACTGACGAAAAATACAAAAAACTGGCATTGCCTATTCGCTTTTTCGATAGCTGCTATGCACCACAATACAAGTTAAATATTGATAAAAATTTCCGTCACCAACTTAAGGAATTAATTAAAGAGAAATTAAAATAATGTCATTTTATCAGAAAGCAGAAAAAACTCAATTTTGGCGCGTAGTTATCATGGCTTGCGCCGCTTTTATTTTTAATACCACGGAATTTGTGCCCGTTGCGTTACTCACCGATATCGGACAAAGTTTTGATATGCAAAGCTCCGATGTGGGGTTAATGATGACCGTTTATGCTTGGACTGTCATGATTATGTCTTTACCCGCCATGCTCGCGACAGGTGATATGGAACGTAAAGGTTTGTTACTGAAACTTTTCGTGATTTTTATCATCGGTCATATTATCTCAGTCATCGCGTGGAATTACTGGATTCTTCTTATTGCTCGTATGTGTATTGCAGTGGCACATTCACTCTTCTGGGCAATTACCGCATCATTAGTTATGCGTGTGGCGCCGAAGAATAAAAAAACACAAGCAATTGGTATGCTCGCCATTGGTACATCCCTTGCAACTATTTTGGGCTTACCGTTAGGGCGTATAGTTGGTCAATTAGTTGGCTGGCGTATTACTTTCGCAATCATTGCTGCATTAGCTGTGGTTGTGATGGTATTCATTATGCGTTTATTACCAAATCTACCAAGTAAAAATGCCGGCTCACTTTCTAGTCTACCAATTTTGGCAAAACGTCCATTACTCATTGGACTTTATGCCACAACAGTACTTATCGTTTCAGCACACTTTACCGCTTATACCTACATTGAGCCATTTATAGTTCAAATCGGCGAACTCGATCCAAATCTTGCGACAATAATTTTGTTGGTATTTGGGGTTTCTGGCATTACCGCAAGTGTGATCTTTAACCGCTTATACCGTTTCGGTCCAACTCAATTTATCAGTGGGGCTATGATTTTACTGGCTATATCTTTAACATTTATGCTTGCCTCTGCGAGTTATACCGCCACGATGTTTACTCTTGCTTTTATTTGGGGTATTGGCATCTCTTGTATCGGGCTCGCCTTACAAATGCGCGTACTTCAACTTGCTCCTGATGCAACAGACGTCGCAAGTGCCATTTATTCCGGTATTTTCAATGCGGGTATTGGTGCAGGTGCACTGTTTGGTAACCAAATCGCTCGCCATATTGGTCTTGAATATATTGGATTTAGCGGTGCAGCATTAGCTGTTATTGCACTCGGCATCTTTGTCTTCTTCAATTTCCGCTATCGTACTCAAAACCTCTAAAAAAATGACCGCACTTACTCAATAAGTGCGGTCATTTTCTTTTCTCTTTCTAATCGAGATGGAAACAAGCAATTAACTTACCATCAGGATATTTTTCCAATTTAGGCTGTTCATTTCGACATTTATCGGTCGCTTTCCAACAACGTGGATTAAATGCACAACCTTTTGGTGGATTAATCGGGCTTGGTAATTCGCCCTTTAATTTAATCCGCTGACGACGTAATTCAGGCGATAATCTTGGTGTCGCTGAAAGCAACGCTTGTGTATAAGGGTGCTGAGGATTATTAAAGATTTGTGCTTTTGTGCCCATTTCAACACAGCGGCCTAAATACATCACCATCACCTCATCAGCAATATGCTCAACCACCGAAAGATCATGGGAAATAAATACGTAAGATAAACCAAGCTCTGCTTGCAAATCCATCATCAAATTCAGCACTTGCGCACGAACGGATACGTCTAACGCAGAAACAGGTTCATCCGCTACAACCACATCAGGATCAAGCATTAAACCACGAGCAATCGCGATACGCTGACGTTGCCCACCTGAAAACATATGTGGATAGCGATTATAAAACTCGGCACGCAACCCCACTTTTGCCATCATGGACAATACTTTTTCTTTACGCTCTTTTGCCGATAGATTGGTATTAATGACTAAGGGCTCTTCCAAAATCGTGCCGATTTTCTTACGCGGATTTAGTGATGCATAAGGGTTTTGAAACACGATTTGGATTTTCTGACGGCGCAATGCTTTCGTTTCATGATCATTGACTAAGAAATTTTGCCCGTTGTAATACAATTCACCTTCAGTCGGTTCTTCTATCATGGTTAAAAGACGACCAAGTGTGGATTTACCACAACCAGATTCCCCCACTACGGCAAGGGTTTTGCCACGTTCTAAGGAAAAAGATACACCATCTAATGCTTTCACTTGCTGTGTTTTCGCAAACATGCCTCTTTTCACAGGATAATATTTTTTCAGCCCGATAGCATTAAGCAATGGAGCATTCTCTTGTGCGAAATTAGACATTGCTTGGTTCTCCTTGGGCATTTAATGGGGTATGACATTTAACTTGTCGATTTCCTATATGACGTAATTCAGGTTCAACAGTTCGGCAAAGATCGGTCGCATACGGACAACGTGGATTTAACAAGCAACCTTGTGGACGATCGTATTTACCTGGCACCACACCGGGTAAAGATTGCAAACGAGATTTACCTTCGGCAAATTCAGGTAAAGAACGTAATAACGCTTGAGTGTAAGGATGTTTTGGCTCACGAAAAATATCTTCTGCGCGACCTTCTTCCACCACTTGTCCTGCATACATCACAATAATGCGATGCGCGGCTTCTGCGACTAACGCAAGATCGTGCGTGATCAGAATTAACGACATGCACTCTTTTTGCTGTAACTCAAGCAACAAATCTACAATTTGTGCTTGAATAGTCACATCCAGTGCTGTAGTTGGTTCATCTGCAATGAGCAATCTCGGTTTACAAGCTATCGCCATAGCAATCATAACGCGTTGGCTCATCCCGCCAGAAAGCTGGTGTGGATAGACATCAATACGTGATTCAGGATCAGGAATACCGACTAAGCGTAAAAGCTCTAAAGTGCGTTCACGGCGTTCTTTTTTGCTGCCGCCTTGATGCGCTTTAATGGCTTCCATAATTTGGAAACCGACTGTATAAGCGGGATTTAAGCTTGTCATCGGGTCTTGGAAGATCATGGCAATATCTGCACCAATCAATTCTTGCTTTTCTTTTGGTGCTAAGCTCAAAAGATCTTTCCCTTCAAACGATAAGCCTTTCGCTGAAACACGACCAGGAAAATCAATTAAGCCCATCACGGCAAGGGAACTCACGGATTTCCCCGAGCCCGACTCGCCAACAATACCTAATACTTCACCTTGATTAACTTGATAGCTAATGCGATCCACTGCTTTAAAAGGTGCTTTTTCATCACCAAAGTGAACAGAAAGTTCTTTTACATCTAATAATGCCATTCTGCCCCCCTATTGTTTTAATTTTGGATCGAGCGCATCACGCAACCCGTCGCCCATTAAGTTGAATGCTAAAACAAGCGATAAAATCACTAAACCTGGAATCGTAACCAACCAGTTGGCCGCCTGCATAAAACTACGCGATTCAGATAACATAGTCCCCAATTCCGGTGTTGGTGGTTTTGCACCAATACCTAAGAAACCTAAGGTTGCTAATTCTAAAATGGCATTAGATATCCCCATTGTCATTTGCACAATGAGAGGCGCAAGGCAATTCGGTAAAATGACAATAAACATCAAGCGTAATACGCTTGCTCCCGCTACACGCGAAGAGGTGACATAATCTCTGTTTTTCTCATTTAATACCGCTGCACGTGTTAAGCGCACATAACTTGGAATCGAAACCACGGCAATCGCCAACGTCGCATTGGTTAAAGAAGGCTCTAAAATTGATACCACCACAATGGTTAAAAGCAAGTTTGGGATAGCCAACATAATGTCAATAAAACGAACGATTAATGTATCCAATGCGCCACCATAATAACCGGCAAGCAAACCTAGGCTCGTTCCTAAAATGCAAGATAGTATGACAATAATGAAACCTGCAAAAACAGAAATGCGCGTACCATAAATAATGCGAGAAAGAATATCTCGACCAATGTCATCTGTACCCAGTAAATAAGCTGAATTGCCGCCTTCATACCAAGCTGGTGGTAACAATAAGGCTGAACGATTTTGTTCGATAGGATCAAAAGGTGCAATCCAAGGGGCAAAAATACTGATTAATGCCACAGCAAGGATAAAAGTGAGCCCAATCACTGCCCCTTTATTTTGTTTGAAATAAAACCAAAACTCCTGCAACGGTGTGCGAGGCGTAATCGTTTCAATAGATAAAGTTTGTTCCGTCATTAATAAGGCTCCTTATTGATGGCGAATACGTGGGTTTACCACGCCATAAAGTAAATCGATCGTCAAATTCACTACAATAATAATTGTAGCAATAATCAACACGGCGCCTTGTAAGACAGGATAATCACGATTGGAAATCGCATCAATAATCCATTTACCAATACCCGGCCATGAGAAAATCGTCTCAGTTAAAACTGCACCAGATAATAGCTGTCCTACAATCAAACCCACCACTGTCACAACAGGGATAAGCGCATTACGTAGCGCATGGACAATCACAATTCGGGTATAACTTAAGCCTTTCGCTTTTGCGGTACGAATATAATCTTCACCTAACACTTCCAACATCGAAGAACGTGTCATTCTAGTAATCACCGCAAGTGGAATGGTGCCTAACACAATAGACGGGAGAATCAATGACTTAATGGCATTCCAGAAAGCGCCCGGTACGCCTGAAAGCCAAGTATCGATTAACATAAAACCGGTTGGTGTATCGATCCAGAAACTGTCGTCTAAACGTCCCCCTTGTGGCAAACCAAACCAAGGTGAAACATATAAGATCAAAATTAATCCCCACCAGAAAATTGGCATGGAGTAACCCGTTAATGACATAGCTGTCACGGTGTGAGAAATCCAACTATCTTTCTTGACTGCCGCAATCGTTCCTAGCGTAATACCGGCAATTAACGACCAAAATAGTGCAAAGAAAGCCAATTCAAACGTGGCAGGGAAAAGTGTGAAAAACTCCCTCAGAACAGGTTGTTGGGTGCGGAATGATTCACCGAAATCGCCTTGTATTACATTACCAATATAATTGAAATATTGCTGATACAACGGTAAATCGAGACCAAGTTGCTTCATCATTTGTTGATGAACTTCGGGTGTTAAACCTCGCTCTCCCATCATAATCTCCACGGGATCGCCCGGAATAAAATGAATGAGAGCAAAAGTCACAAAAGTAATGGCGATAAAGGTAGGAATCACCATTAAAATACGTTTTAAAATAAATTTAAACATCTACTTCCCACATGATAAAAGTGCGGTCATTTCTTCGAATGCTTTCGCACTTGGCACCTTGAGCACAAACATCAATATTCATGCCCGCTGCAATAAAATCCTCCCGATTCTACCGCACTTTTTCTAATTTTGCCAAATGCGCAATCAGCCACTTAATGCCTTGAGCTTGGAAAGCAATTTGTAAACGGGTGTTATTATCTGAGCCTTCAACGTTTATCACTGTGCCAAAACCAAACTTTTCATGTTTCACTTTTTGCCCCATTTTCCATTCATTTTCTGGCAAACTCGTGCTTAAACTCCCTACTTTCGCTTGGTTTAATGCTCGAGTCACCGTTCCGCGCAAACGGATTTCTTGAATACACTCTGGTGGCAATTCTGTAATAAAACGTGAAGGCAAATGGCGTTCTTCTTTCGTGTAAACACGACGACTTTCCGCATAACAAATAGTGAGTTTTTGCTTAGCTCGTGTAATGCCCACATAAGCAAGACGGCGTTCTTCCTCCAAACGACCAGGCTCTTCAAATGAACGGAAGCTAGGAAATACGCCCTCTTCTACCCCAACCATAAAAACACGAGGGAATTCCAAGCCTTTTGCTGAGTGTAAGGTCATCATTTCCACACAAGATTGATGCGGCGAGGCCTGCTCTTCTCCTGCTTCTAAAGAAGCGTGAGTTAAAAAGGCGGTAAGATCGGTCATATCCTCGGCTTCATCAGGTTTGATAAATTCTCGGGTAGCCGTTACCAACTCTTCTAAGTTTTCAATACGGACTTCGCCTTTCTCGCCTTTTTCCTGTTTATACATATCGTATAAACCAGAATGTTTAATCACGAAATCGGTCTGTGCAAACAGTGGCATTTCGGCTGTATCAACCTGTAAAGAATTAATCAACTCTTGGAAACGAAGCAATGCGGTTGAAGCACGTCCCGTTAGCATATTTTCTTGTGTAGCTACTTGAACAGCTTGCCATAAGGTAATTTGACGTTCACGGGTTAAATTTCGTAACACATCTAAAGTACGATCGCCAATACCACGTGTAGGGGTATTAATCACACGTTCAAACGCGGCATCATCTTGACGATTATTAATTAAACGTAAATACGCCAACGCATCTTTAATTTCTTGGCGCTCGAAGAATCGCATCCCGCCATAAATTCGATAAGGAATTTGACAACGAATCAAGGCTTCTTCAATGACGCGAGATTGGCTATTACTACGATATAAAACAGCACAATCATCTAATTTCCCACCGTCATCTACCCAGTTTTGGATTTGAGACGCCACGAATTTTGCTTCATCTAATTCATTAAATGCTGCATAAATACCCACTGGCTCACCCATTTCACCGTCGGTCCATAAATTCTTACCGAGGCGATCACTATTATTCGAAATAAGTTGGTTGGCACTTTTCAGAATATTGCCGGTAGAACGATAGTTTTGCTCCAAACGAATCGTTTCAGCGTTGAAATCTTTTAGGAATTTTTGAATATTTTCGACCTGTGCACCACGCCAACCATAAATGGATTGGTCATCATCGCCCACAATCATCACTTTGCCCGTATTACCAGCAAGAATTTTGATCCAGGCATATTGGATTTTATTGGTATCTTGAAACTCATCCACCAAAATGTGCTGAAAACGTTGCTGATAGCGTTGCAAAATCACAGGCTTTTTAGCAAATAATTCATACGCACGAATTAACAATTCAGCAAAATCTACCAAGCCTGCACGATCACAAGTATCTTGATAAATTTGATAAATCTTAATCCACTCTTTTTCCTGACGATCACCAAAATCATTAATATCTTGCGGTCTTAAACCTTCATCTTTTTTATTATTGATATACCAGCACGCTTGTTTCGGTGGAAATGCTTTATCGTCATAATTGTGCAATTTCATCAAGCGTTTTACTAAACGAAGTTGGTCTTCAGAATCCAAAATTTGGAAATCTTGTGGCAAGTTCACATCTAAATGGTGAGCGCGTAATAATCGATGGGCAATGCTATGGAATGTGCCAATCCACATACCAAATAGATTCGATTGAGCATGTTTGGATAAGGTATCTTGAATACGATGACGCATTTCAGCAGCGGCTTTATTAGTAAAAGTTACCGCCATAATGCTACCTTCAGAAATATTTTCTACTGCAATCAACCAAGCAATACGATGAGTCAATACACGAGTTTTACCACTTCCTGCACCAGCAAGCACAAGGTAATTGCCAAGTGGTGCTGCCACTGCTTCACGTTGTTTATCATTCAAGCCATCAAGTAATTCTGAAATATCCATCGCTCTTATTTTAATCTGGTTAAATTTACAGGGATTATAGTGGGAATTATATTTTTAAACAACCTGATATTTACAAATTTACTCCGCCCCTTTATATTAGCAATATCAAATAATTACTAAATATTGACGAAGTTAAAGGAGACACAATGTCAATTAAAACAACACTAAAATTAACCGCACTTTCAGCCCTAACCGCCCTCGCATACACTTCTCACGCACAGGCTGAAGGAAAACTTACCGTCTATTGCAGCGTACAAAATGTAGTATGCGAAAAAGTCACTCAAGCCTTTAGTAAAAAATACAATGTAGATGCACAATTTGTGCGTAATAGTACAGGCGTCGTATTAGGCAAAATTAAAGCTGAAAAAGAAAACCCACAAGCTGATTTCTGGTTTGGTGGCACCATTGAACCGCATCTTCAAGCGGCTGAATTAGGCTTACTTGAATCCTATCGTTCCCCATTACAAAAAGACATCATGCCGCAGTTTAAATCTTTAATGGAACAACGCGGTAATTTCACCTCTGTGATTTACTTAATGGAACTAGGCATTGGGGTGAATACTAAAAAATTGAAAGAATTAAATATTTCTACCCCAAAATGCTATGCAGACTTGATAAAACCAGAATATAAAGGTTACATTCAATACCCTGACCCTCGTGTTTCCGGTACTGGTTACTCGCTTATCAGTACGTTTTCCACATTATGGGGAGAAGAAAAAGCTTTCGATTATTTGAAAAAATTAGAACCCAATCTCATGCAACATACCAAAACAGGTCTTGCGAGCAACTATTTGGCTAACGGTACCGTGGCGATTGATTTAGGTTTTATGCTGGTTTACCCGCGTGAGAAAAAAAATGGTGCGCCAGTTGAAGGCATTTTACCATGCGAAGGCGTAGGCTATTCTTTAGGCGGGGCAAGCATCATTAAAGGATCGAGAAACCTTGATAATGCCAAACTGTTTATGGATTTCGTGCTAAGCAAAGAAGCACAAGAAATTCCGTGGCGAGAATCAGACTCTTATCAACTTCCAACCAATATCCATGCAGAACCTGCACCTGGTTTCCTACCGGCTAGCAAATTAAAACTAGTGGATATTGATTTTATGAAATTTGGTACAGATCAAGAAGGCAAACGCCTTACCCAACGTTGGGTTTCTGAAGTACTCTTAGAGGGTAAATCGCCAAAAGAATAAAAGGAATAAACAAAAAGTGCGGTCAAAAATCATGGTGTTTTTGACCGCACTTGTTTTTAATAGATAAAACTAAGCTAAAACCAATCGCTCTTTTCCTGCATAG
>CAJMPC010000036.1:0-11109 GCA_905215245.1 uncultured bacterium
GAAATGCTAAATAAAATTCAGCCTTGCTTAACCGAACAAGTGAAGTAAGATTCAATAAAAAGTGCGGTAGATTTCACCGCACTTTTTTTATGACTAATTTCTGTCGAGTGGTTTTCTGTTTTCTTCCGTTTCCGGCTCAAGATCTAATTTAGCCATGAGCAGCTGATCGCCATCTTCTTCTGGATTACCTGTCACTAACAATTTATCCCCATAGAAAATGGAATTCGCTCCCGCCATAAAGCACATGGCTTGCATTTCTTCACTCATGCCTTGACGACCTGCAGAAAGACGAACATAACTTTTCGGCATAGTAATACGAGCAACAGCAATAGTGCGAACAAACTCTGTCCAATCTAAATCAGCTGCATCAGCCATTGGCGTGCCTTCCACTTTCACTAATTGGTTAATCGGCACTGACTCCGGCTGAGGATCAAGATTTGCCAAACTTGCAATGAGACCAGCTCGCTCTTTACGGGTTTCGTTCATGCCCACAATACCGCCACAGCAAACTTTCAAACCGACACTACGCACTTTTCCTAATGTGCTTAAACGATCATCAAAACGGCGTGTACCAATGACATTGTGGTAATTCTCTGGTGCGGTATCAAGATTGTGGTTGTAATAATCCAATCCTGCATCTTTTAACTCTTCCGCCATACCATCTTGCAGCAACCCAAAGGTCCCGCAAGTTTCTAAGCCAATATCTTTTACCGCACGAATAATCGCCGTCACTTTTTCCATATCTTTAGGCTTAGGACCTCGCCATGCTGCGCCCATACAAAAACGTCCTGCACCACGTGCTTTCGCAATTTTGGCCTTTTCGACAATTTCATCGATATCCAAGATCTGCTGATTTTGCACGCCGGTTTGATAACGTGCCGATTGCGGACAATAACCACAATCCTCTGGACACCCACCCGTTTTAATCGACATCAACGTCGATAACTGTATCGCACCTGGGTTGAAATGCTCTCGATGCACTTGAGCCGCACGATAGACTAATTCTAAAAAAGGTGTTTCAAACAACGCTTCAACTTTACAAACAGACCAATACTCTACTGATGGATGGGGTGTAATAGATGAAAGCTGTACTACATTTGTTGTGGTCATTATATTTTCCTCGTTTAAGCAACGTTGCTTTTATTAAGTTGAGCATATTACTCTGCAATAAGATAAAAAGAGATCAGATCACTTTTCCTTGATGAATTTCAATCACTCGATCAATATGCCGTTCAATTTCTTTGGGTTGATGCGTCACCAGTAACATGGTGAGTTTTTTCTCTTCACATAATTGATCCATTAAATCCTGCATTTCAATGCGTAATTTAGGATCAAGAGCTGAAAAAGGCTCATCCAATAATAAAATGGGTTTATCTCGTAGCAAACAGCGCGCTAACGCTACTCGCTGTTTTTGTCCACCTGAAAGTGCGGTCGGTTTTCTCGTTAAAAAATCCTGTAAATTGACCGCACTTGCGGCTTGTTCTACAAGTGCTTTTTCTTCTGCATTCAAGGCTAAATTCGGTTTTAAACCTAAGGCGATATTATCTTCCACAGAAAGATGAGTAAAGAGATTGTTTTCCTGAAATAGCATGGAAACAGGACGTTCAAAAGGTGCCGTTTTGGTATGATTTTCACCATTTAGCCAAATCTCGCCACTATCAGCATATTCAAAACCGGCAATTAAATTCAGCAAGGTGCTTTTTCCTGCGCCACTTTCACCAATAATGGCGATTTTTTCCTGGGCTTGAATCTGTAAATCAAATACCATCGGCATGGATTGATAATTGAATACTACATTATTTAATTTAATCATGTTGTTCCTTCTGCCCTTCAATAAACATAAATAAACCTAAACATAAGCCCAATAAAATCAATGCCGTCACTGCCGCTTCTTGGCTTCGATATTGTCCGATTTGTTGATAAAGCAAATGAGGTAACGAAGTAAAATCAGGGCTACCAAATAAAGCTATCGCCGTAAAATCGCCGAGTGATAAGGTTGTCGCGAGTGCCAAGGCATATTTCAACGGTGCTTTTAGTAGCGGATATTCAATTAAACGAAAACGCTGCCAGCCTGTAATATTCAGCGATAAACAGAGTTTTTCATAATATTGCATCGATTGATTCATTGGTGTATTGAGAATTTTGATCACAAATGGCAAGGCAGCCAAGGCGTTACAAACAGATACCACCACAAACAAATGCCCTGCTGAAAAATCAATATCTTGTAACCAAAGGAATAAGCCGACTGCTAAGACAATCGTCGGAATGGCTAAAATCATCATGCCCCCCGTTAAAATTAAGTGGGCTAATTTGGGATAATATAACCATTGCAGTTGCCGTGAAAGCAATAATAAGAAAAATCCAAATAATACCGATAAAATCCCGGCTGTCGGTGCCATGGTTAATGAATAAGCAAACGCTTTCCATAATTGTGGATTTTGCCAATAGCCAAATAATTGAGTTGCAGATAAACCTTGAAAAACAACATTGAATAAGGGACTTAAAATAAATAAGCACACCGAGAATAAGACAAAAACATGTCCAAATTTGACCGCTCTTGAAACAGGTAAAACCCATCGATAACGTTGCGAAATCTGCGTTTCAGGTGCTTTCGCCCAATATTGTGAAAGCGAAAATAACGCAAAACAAAACGCAAATTGCACTAACGCAAAAAGTGCCGCTTTGGGTAAATCAAATTCAAAGAAAATGGCTTGGTAAATGGCGACTTCTAGTGTGCTATTTTGTGGCCCGCCACCCAGTGCCAATACAATCGTAAAACTGGTGAAACACAACATAAAAATCAGCACAAAGGCAGACACGATTTGGCTTTTCAAATAAGGCCATTCAATTAAGCGGAAAAATGTGAAACCTTTGATATTCAATTGTGCCGCGAGTTGATGCTGTTCGGTCGGTACACTTTGCAAAGCCTGCAAACTCATTCGTGCCGCTAAAGGAATATTAAAAAATAAATGGGCAATGAGAATGCCACTTAAACCATAAATGGAGGGTTTCCATGAAATACCTAAGGTTTGCAGCAGTTGTGTTAGCCAACCGGCCGTGCCATAAATCCCAATCAAACCGAAAATAGCCAGTAATGCTGGCAAAACAAAGGTGAGGGAAAAAATGCGTAAAATGAGCGATTTGCCTTTGAAATCTAAATAGAAAAAAGCACGTGCAAATAAAGTTCCAATTACGCTAGAAAGCAAGGCTGACAAGAATGCCTGCCCGATACTAAAGGCGATAACTTGATGTAAATAATCGTCTTTTAAGAAATCAGATAAGGCATAATCACTTCCGACTGAAAAAACAGCAGAAAGTGAAAATCCATAGAGCAAAACAATGAAAAAAATGACCGCACTTCCGCCCAAATAATGGCGTGGACGAAAATGCGGATGTTGCAATAAGCGCATTAAGATTACTTAGATAAGGCTTTTTGCCATTGATTGATCCAGCCTTTAAGCTGCTCACTTGTCACCGTTGTGGTATCTAAAATACGCATTGATTTTGCGCGAGAATTAAGCGCATCAATGTGACTTTCGATATTGGTCTCTACCACGGGTAACATCACATTATTTTTAGCAATATCCGCTTGAGCTTGCGGTGAAAGTAAGAATCCTAAAAATTCATCAGCACAGGCATTATTACGGTTAGCGACTTTTGCCGCGACTTCAACTTGTAATACGCTCCCCTCTGCAAATTCCGTTGCCACATAATTGTCTTTTTGTTCAGAAAGAATATGGTAAATCGGTGAAGTATTGACGCTTAAAACCACATCCCCTTCGCCTTTCAAGAAGGCCCCATAAGACTCGGTCCAACCTTTGGTGACCGTGACCGTATGTTTAGAAAGAGTTTTCCAGGCATTTGTTACATCAGCTTCTGGATAAACCGCATTCATCCAAAGCAATAAGCCTCGTCCAATACTGCTTGTACGCGGATCTTGATATAACACTTTAAGATCTTGACGCTCAACTAATTCTTTTAAGCTCTTTGGTGGATTAGCCAGTTTATTTTTATCATAAATAAACGCATATTGCGCATAATCAAATGGTAAGAACGTGTGATTTTCCCATTTAATTGGTAAACGTAACTGGCTTAAATCCACTTTATTTGGCTCAAAAATATTGAGTTTTTGTGCATCCTCAATTTGATAACTATCTAAACCGAGCACTACATCCGCCTTAATTTTTTTACCTTCTAGACGAACACGGTTAAACAAAGTGCCATTATTGTCAAAAGCCACATAATTCAGCTTACATTGTGGGAATTGTTGTTCAAAAGCTGCTTTAACTTTTGGTCCAGCGCTCCAATCAGCACTAAATGAATCATAAGTATAAACATCTAATGTTTGAGGTGCAGCTTGTGCGAAAGCGGAAGCAGTAAAAAGTGCGGTTAAAATGGGAAGCGTTTTGTTCATTATGCGTTCTCCTTATTTTTGCATAACGAAACAGCATAATGAGATGATTAGTTTCCTACGCCAGCATTATCTGTTTCAGGTTCACGGGTATTTCTCAGCCATTAATAGAGGCACCCCGACTAACGCGATGTAGTCTAACGTAAAGGAATTTTATCAACAAGTTATTTAACTTAAAAATGTTAATCTGATCACATTTTTATAACAGGTTTATCATTTTTTGAGCAAAAGAAAACCTGCTAAAAAGCAGGTTTATCTTGGTAATCTATCGTCAATTAAGCTTGATGTTTAGCCGCTACTTCGCTTAATAAAGTTTGAAGTTCGCCAGCTTGATACATTTCTAAAATAATATCACAACCACCAATTAACTCGCCTTCTACCCATAATTGTGGGAAAGTTGGCCAGTTTGCATAAGCCGGTAATTCAGCACGAATATCTGGGTGTTGAAGAATATCAACATAGCCGAAAGGCACTTTGCAATTCATTAATGCTTCAGATGCACGCGCAGAGAAACCACAAGAAGGTAATTTTGGTGAACCTTTCATGTAAATTAAAATTGGGTTTTCAGCGATTTGTTTTTTGATTTTGTCTAACGTTTCCATAATGTTCCTTGTTCAAATAAGTCTGAATAGGGCGCTATTCTAGCATAAGATAGAACCTGAGTGAAATACTTGGTCTTACCAACTTCCACCAGCTCCGCCGCCGCCGAAGCCACCACCACCAAAGCCACCATCTGAAGAACCGCCTCCGCCGAATCCTCCATCGAATCCGCCTCCGAAACCGGAACCGCCACCACGGCGACGAGAAATCGTACTTTGACGAATGATTTTATTCAGTTGGTCACGTTGATTCGGGCTAATATAGACTTCATCTTTGTGATATTGGAACTCACCAAATAATACAATAGCAATAAACGCCAATACCATTAAGAATGGAATGTATTTATCGAAAGCATCTTCTTCAACCTGTGCTGCATCAAACTCGCCTTTACTTGCCGCAATAATTTGGTTTAAGCCGTCATTAATACCTTGCGCATATTGGCCTTGTTTAAATTGTGGCAAAATTGCCGAACGGATGACTTGCGATAAAAAAGCATCCGGCAGTACGCCTTCTAAACCTTGCCCTGTTGCGATAAAGACTTTGCGATCATCCTTCGCAATCAGCATCAACACGCCATTGTTCAGATTTTTACGCCCAATGCCCCATTTATCACCTAAAGCAAAGGTATAATCTGCAATTTCATATTCACCGGTTGTCGGAACCAAAACAACAGCGATTTGTGAACTCGTTTCTTTACTATAAGCAATCAGTTTATTTTCTAAAATTTGCTTATGTTCTGATGAAAGTGTGTTGGTGTAATCGTTTATGTAATGGAAAGGAT
The DNA here is from genome assembly GCA_905215245.1 of uncultured bacterium. Taxonomy (GTDB): domain Bacteria; phylum Pseudomonadota; class Gammaproteobacteria; order Enterobacterales; family Pasteurellaceae; genus Haemophilus_D. The sequence continues at coordinate 5,793 of CAJMPC010000036.1, forward strand.
TTGGTGCAGGCGGAAATTCTGCCGCAACAACCATTTGAGCAAAAAAAACAAGGCTAAAAACAACCGCACTTTTCATAAAAGATAAAAGCTTAGCCATTAATAATTACCTCATTAGATAATTCATTCACATCATCAGGCTGAATAGGGAAATGGCGAGATAAAATATCACTGATACGATCAATCGCATCGACAATGCCTTGTGTATAAGCTTTTTGTTTAAACTGCTCAATCATTAAATCGCATTGTAACTGCCAATAAGCCACATCAACAAATTGATGAATGCCTTTATCACCTACGATTGCACAGAGATGATTTTTATATCCCACATAAATCAACACGGCATTTTGTGCCGCTGTTTTATGCATTTCCAGTTCATCAAACACTTCTAAAGCACGTTCCATTGCAGACAGTTGTGCTGAAGCTTTTGGTACTTTACGTTCAATATAAACACGTAACTCAGCCGAACTTAAGCTTTCGAGGCGACTAATCGCCGCCTCGATTTGCTTTTTATCTACCGGAATTCTGGAAAAGAATGGCATAGATAAACCTTAGTTAAAGTTTACAGTCGGTGCGTTTTCAGCGCCTGTAGATGATTTAAAGTAAGGTTTAGCTTTAAAACCAAAAATCATTGCCGCTAATTTAGTTGGGAATTGACGTACTTTTTCATTATAAATACGTGCAGCTTCATTAAATTTATTACGAGCGACATTGATACGGTTTTCTGTACCTTCAAGTTGCGCTTGTAAGTTCATAAAGCCTTCATTTGCCTTTAATTGTGGATATTGTTCTACAGTAACGAGTAAACGAGATAATGCTGAACCTACTTGATTTTGGTTTTGTTGGAATTCGTTTAATTGTTCTTCCGTTAAATTAGACGGATCAATTTTAGTTTGTGTCGCTTTTGCGCGAGCTTCGATTACATTGGTTAATGTTTGTTGTTCAAAGTTAGCTTGACCTTTCACAGTATTCACTAAGTTTGGAATTAAATCAGCACGACGTTGATAAGATGATTCAACATTTGCCCAAACAGAATCAATTTCAGTTTCTGCTTTTACTAAGCCATTGTAGCTAGACATTAAGCCAAAACCTGCAGCAACGGCGATAATAATCAAGATAATCCACTTTTTCATTCAAAAATTCCTTCAATTATAGGTTTAATTTATATAAGAAAAGACCTAAACCGAAGTTTAGGTCTTCTAATGTTAATCCGTTAATGGATAACTAAATAAAATTATTTAGTACCGTTAACTGCGATTTCAACACGACGGTCTGGTGCTAAACAAGCGATAAGCGCTTTACGACCTTTAACCGCGTCACAAGTAGAACCTGTAACTGGGTTAGCTTTACCGTGACCAACTGCAGAAATGTTTTGAGCTGGAACACCTTTAGCCACTAAGTAGTTAGCTACAGAGTCTGCACGACGTTGTGATAATTTCACGTTTGGTGCATCTTTACCGATACGGTCAGTGTAACCAGCAACAGCTACGTTAGCGTTATTAACTTGAGCGATTTCGCCGTAGATACCATCTAAAGTTGCTTGAGCTTGTGGTTTTAAGTTAGCTTTACCAAACGCGAAAGTTACATCAGAGCTTAAGTTGAAAGTTTTGCTTACAACTTCAGGTGCAACAACTGGAGCAGCACCTTGACCGAAACGGTAAGATAAACCAGCGTTGATAGAACCGATCCATGGGTTGTAATCGATTGAGCTATTTGGACCATGTTCAGTACGTAATTTACCTACACGAGTTAACCATTGGTATTCTAAACGTAATGCTAACTCTGGTAATGATGGTAACGCATATTCAAGACCTGCAGCGAACATACCAGAAGTACGTAAGCTATGACGACCTAAATCGTGAATACGAGCACCATTCACATCATAGAATTTGTAGTCAGAACGAACTAATGCTACGCCAGCACGACCATAAACATCTAAGCCATCTAAAGCAGAAGTTAAACCACCAAGATTGTAACTACCTTTAAAGCTTAAGTGAGCACCGTGGTTAGTGTGTTTGAAGTAAGTTTGACCTAAACTACGACCTTTAACACGACCGAAGTCATCGTAACCTAACTCTACCGCTAAACCTAAGTTATCACGGTTTAATACTTGGTAACCACCAAATACACCGTAAGTAACAGAGTTACGATTGTAACCAGTACCGAAACCTAAGCTACGAGGGTTAGTAGCATCAGTGTTAGCTTTGATACCATCATGGAAAGATGCTTGACCAACTTTAGCACCTGCATAGAAAGTATTTTCTTGTGGAGCTGCTTGAGCTACAGAAGCTGCTGCTAAACCAGCAACGACTAATGCGATTGCAGTTTTTTTCATTTTGATGTCCTCTATTTAGTCATCGTTATTAATAAGAAAAGTTTCCTTGTTTATTGTGAACTTTATAAAAAAGAAACACTCTAAACGTTGCTTAACTAGGGTTTTGAATTTGCCCTAACTTATCCTTTTGACAAATTCAATTCCTTTGCCATAGCCAAAGGAACGTTCAAAAGTATGGTTATTATCCTATAAAAACACCAAAGATCAAACTTTTTTTGCCCTTTTTGGTTATTTTATAGACAAACAACCCCTGAAATGAACATTCATTCACAAAAATCGGGTTAATTTTTAACCCGATTTCTATTCTAACAAAAAATATCTTTTGTTGAAATCGACTTTTTTTTGAGCTTCATATATCATCAAATTCACTTTCTTCTCTATTTATATGTGAGTGATTTTATGTTGCCCCGTCTTTCTAATGTGCCACAACTTAATAATGTGGTAAGTGATTATCTTAGCGAACTCCAAAAACAGCATTTTGAAGGTGATATTGCCTCAAATTATGCCGACCGTTTAAGTCTCGCGACAGATAACAGCGTCTATCAACAACTTCCACAGGCTATTTTGTTCCCTAAATCTGTTGCAGATGTGGTACGCATTACCAAATTAGCCAATAAAGAGAAATACCTTCATCTAACCTTTACACCTCGCGGTGGCGGCACGGGCACAAATGGGCAATCTATTAATAACAATATTATTGTGGATCTCTCTCGCCACATGACAGGCATTTTAGAGCTTAATATAGAAGAACGTTGGGTTCGTGTACAAGCAGGTGTAGTAAAAGACCAACTAAACCAATTTTTAAAACCTCACGGTTTATTCTTTGCACCGGAACTCTCCACCAGTAATAGAGCAACCCTCGGCGGCATGATTAATACCGATGCATCTGGTCAAGGCTCACTGCAATACGGTAAAACCTCCGATCACGTTTTAGCATTACGTTCTGTTTTGATGAATGGTGAAATATTAGATACAAGTGCGGTCAAATCTGACGATGTTTTAGAAAACTACCCGCTTGCAGAAAATAGTAAAACGCTACATCAAACGATTTTCCAACGTTGCAAAGAGAAGCGCGCCTCAATCATTCAAGATTTACCACAACTTAATCGCTTTCTCACCGGTTACGATCTTAAGAATGTCTTTAATAAAGATGAAAGTGAATTTAATCTCACCCGAATTTTAACGGGGTCAGAAGGTTCACTTGCTTTTATCTGCGAAGCTAAACTCAATTTATTGCCGATTCCGAAATATCGTACCTTAATTAATGTGAAGTACAGCTCATTTGATGCAGCACTTCGCAATGCACCTTTTATGGTGAAAGCCAATGCCCTTTCAGTCGAAACGGTAGATTCGAAAGTGTTGAACCTAGCTAAGCAAGATATTATTTGGCATTCGGTAAAAGAACTTTTAACAGAAGAAGAACAAAATCCAATTCTTGGTTTAAACATTGTGGAATATGCGGGCAACAATCAAGCTAAAATCGACAGCCAAGTGACCGCACTTTGTCAGCAATTAGATGAAAAAATTGCACAAGGCCAAGATCATATTATCGGCTATCAACTTTGTTCCGACCTGCCTTCTATTGAACGTATTTACGCCATGCGTAAAAAAGCGGTGGGGCTATTGGGGAATGCGAAAGGTGCAGCCAAACCGATTCCTTTTGTGGAAGATACCTGTGTACCACCAGAACATCTTGCGGATTACATTGCTGAATTTAGAGCCTTATTAGATAGTCACAATCTGCAATATGGGATGTTTGGCCATGTGGATGCCGGTGTATTGCACGTTCGCCCCGCTTTAGACTTATGCGATAAAGAACAAGTCAAACTCTTTAAACAAATTTCAGATGAAGTAGCTGAACTCACGGTGAAATACGGCGGTTTGCTATGGGGGGAACACGGTAAAGGTGTACGTTCTCATTATGGCGAGAAATTCTTTACACCTGAACTTTGGCAAGAATTACGTTATGTGAAATTTTTATTTGATCCAAACAATCGTCTGAATCCAGGTAAAATCTGTACGCCACTTCATAGCGATGCGGAACTCTATTCGATTCTCTCGCCGATGCGTGCAGACAATGATCGTCAAATCCCGATTCAAATGCGAGATGAATTCAAAGGCGCGATGAACTGTAACGGCAATGGACTTTGCTTTAATTTTGATGAGCACAGCATTATGTGCCCTTCCATGAAAGTGAGTAAAAATCGCGTATTCTCGCCAAAAGGACGAGCCGCGATGGTGCGTGAATGGTTGCGATTAATGGCCAATGAAAACGTCTCGCCTGATCAATTAGATTTTCATAAAACGCAAGTAAAACTGACCGCACTTGTGGAACGTTTCCGCAATAGCGTACAGAAATGGCGCGGCGAATATGACTTCTCAAATGAAGTGAAGGCAGCAATGGATACTTGTCTGGCTTGTAAAGCCTGTGCAAGCCAATGCCCGATTAAAATTGATGTACCAAGTTTCCGTGCAAAATTCTTTCATTTCTACCACAGTCGTTATTTGCGCCCAGCCAAAGATCATATTGTGGCGAATTTAGAAGTTGCTGCACCTTATATGGCGAAACAACCGGCATTATTCAATTATTTCACCAAACTGAAAATTACTCAAAGCTTGGTTGAAAAAACACTGGGCATGACTGATTTGCCTCTCCTTTCAGAGCCAAACCTTCAACAACAATTAGTCGAAATTGGCTACCAAGGCAAAAAATTAGAAGAGTTGGAAAGTCTCATTGCCACAGAAAAAGCCAATATGCTCTTTATCGTACAAGATCCTTATACCTCTTATTACGATGCTAAAGTGGTGCGAGACTTTGTCGCTCTCACACAAAAATTAGGATTCTCACCAATCCTTCTGCCTTTTAAACCGAATGGCAAAGCCATGCATATTAAAGGTTTTTTAACTCGCTTTAGTAAAACAGCGAAAACACAAGCGGAGTTTTTAAATCGCGTCGCCAAATTAAATGTGCCTTTAGTCGGCGTA
>CAJMPC010000037.1:0-11067 GCA_905215245.1 uncultured bacterium
CATTCCACTGAAGCTGAACAAGCCGTACTTGGCGGCATCATGTTGAGTAATCAACATTGGGATGGTATTGCAGAAAGAGTGATCGCTGAGGATTTTTATACTTTTGCGCATAAAGCAATCTTCCAAACCATGGAAGAATTAATGCGTAATCAAACGCCGATTGATTTAATCACCCTTGATCAAGCTCTTAAAGCGAAAGGTATTAGCGATTCCGTAGGCGGTTTTGCTTATTTAGCGGATCTTTCTAATAACACCCCAAATGCCATTAATATTTTGGCTTATGCTGAAATCGTGCGTGAAAAAGCGATTTTGCGTGAGCTTATTGCGGTGGGAAATCGCATCGCAGAAAACAGCTATTCTCCGAAAGGCAAAGATATTAAAATGGTGCTGGATGAAGCTGAAAGGGAAGTCTTTGCGATCGCTGAAAAACGCAGTTCTTCAACTGAAGGACCACAAAATGTGATCAGCGTGTTAGAAAGTACTATTGCTCGAATTGATACCTTAAGTAAGCTTGAAAATCATAGCGGTGTGACAGGGGTCACAACAGGCTTTGTTGACTTAGATAAGAAAACAGCAGGGCTACAACCTTCAGACCTAATCATTGTCGCTGCACGTCCTTCTATGGGTAAAACCACGTTTGCGATGAACCTTTGTGAAAATGCTGCCATGGCAAGTGATAAGCCTGTGTTGGTATTCAGTTTAGAGATGCCTGCGGAACAAATCATGATGCGTATGATTGCCTCTCTAGCTCGCGTGGATCAAACCAAAATTCGTACTGGTCAAAATTTGGATGAAACGGAATGGAGCAAAATTGCCAGCGTGTTTGGGATGTTTAAGCAAAAAAACAATCTTTATATTGATGATTCTTCAGGTTTAACCCCAACAGAATTGCGTTCTCGCGCACGTCGTGTGTATCGCGAAAATGGTGGCTTGAGCATGATTATGGTGGACTACCTTCAATTAATGCGTGCGCCAGCATTTTCAGATAACCGTACCTTAGAAATCGCGGAGATTTCCCGTTCGTTAAAAGCATTAGCGAAAGAATTAGAAGTCCCAGTCATTGCACTGTCCCAGCTTAACCGTACTTTGGAACAACGTGCGGATAAACGTCCGGTAAACTCAGACTTGCGTGAATCAGGTTCCATTGAGCAGGATGCTGACTTGATTATGTTTATTTATCGTGACGAAGTGTATAACGATAATTCTGATGATAAAGGTGTTGCTGAAATCATTATTGGTAAACAACGTAACGGTCCGATTGGTCGTGTACGTTTAGCATTTAACGGTCAATTCTCACGCTTTGATAATCTTGCCGAACAGCGTGAATACAGAGATGATTATTAGGCAAGATAGAACGGATTAGAAAAATGAACGTAAAACCGGCAACAGCGAAAATCAGTTCGCTTGCCTTAAAACATAATTTACAAGTTATTAAAGAAAAAGCACCCCACAGCAAGATTATTGCCGTCGTGAAAGCAAATGCGTATGGCCACGGTGTGGTATTTGTCTCATCCGCTTTAGAAAGCATGGTGGACTGCTTTGCTGTGGCACGTTTAGAAGAGGCGTTATCTTTACGCTCTAACGGTATTATTAAACCGATCTTATTGCTAGAAGGCTTTTTTGATGAAAAAGATCTGCCTATTATTGCAGTAAATAATATTGAGACGGTGGTACATAACCGCGAACAGCTTGAAGCATTAAAACGAGCCGTAGTACCAAGTCCAATTAAAGTCTGGTTAAAAATTGATACCGGTATGCACCGTTTGGGTGTGTCACTTGATGAAGTGGATTATTTTTATCAAGAGCTGAAAAAACTCCCTCAAATTCAACCGCACTTAGGTTTTGTGAGCCATTTTAGTCGAGCTGATGAGTTAGATTCAGATTACACTCAAGTTCAGTTAGATCGTTTTCTTCAAGCCACAAAAAATAAAGAGGGAGAGCGAACCATTGCCGCATCAGGTGGGATTCTATTTTGGCCTGAAGCCCATTTAGATTGTATTCGCCCAGGGATTATTATGTACGGCATTTCACCAACAGATACTGTAGGGGCTGAATTTGGTTTAACTCCTGTGATGAATTTAACCTCATCTTTGCTTTCTGTACGTGAGCATAAAAAAGGGGAGCCTGTTGGCTATGGCGGTATTTGGACGAGTCCGAAAGATACTAAAATTGGCGTGGTTGCCATTGGTTATGGTGATGGATATCCGCGTGATGTGCCAGAAGGTACGCCAGTTTATCTAAATGGTCGTATTGTTCCTATTGTTGGTCGTGTCTCAATGGATATGCTGACGGTAGATTTAGGCGCAGATAGCCAAGATAAAGTGGGTGATGAAGTGATTTTATGGGGTAAGGAATTACCAATTGAAACAGTAGCTAAATACAGTGGTATTTTAAGCTATGAATTGATTACAAAATTGACCCCTCGTGTTATAACAGAATATGTCGATTAATTGTTTTTGCAAGAAAGCAAAAATGTAAAGAATTCAATTTTTAAAAGGAAATATTCATGAAAAACATTAACCCAACCAATACACAAGCTTGGAAAGCACTTAAAGCTCACCAATCTCAACTGGCTCATACCACCATCTCTGATTTATTCAAACAAGAACAAAATCGTTTTAACGATTATTCTTTAACTTTTGAAAATCAAATCTTAGTGGATTTTTCAAAAAATAAAATTAATCAAGAAACCCTTAAATTACTTCATCAATTAGCCAAAGAATCGGCATTAGATGAAGCAATTAATGCCATGTTTACGGGCGAAAAGATTAATCGCACAGAAAATCGTGCCGTATTACATACCGCACTTCGTAACCGTTCAAATACACCAGTATATGTAGATGGTAAAGATGTGATGCCGGAAGTGAATGCGGTATTAGCGAAAATGAGTGCGTTCTGTGATCGTGTGATTTCAGGTGAATGGAAAGGTTATACGGGAAAAGCGATTACTGATGTGGTGAATATTGGTATAGGTGGTTCGGACTTAGGTCCTTACATGGTGACTGAAGCGCTTCGTCCTTATAAAAATCACTTGAATATGCACTTCGTTTCAAACGTAGATGGAACCCATATCGCTGAAACGTTGAAAAAAGTGAATCCTGAAACGACACTTTTCTTAGTGGCGTCTAAAACCTTTACTACACAAGAAACCATGACCAATGCGAATTCTGCACGTGATTGGTTATTGGCGGCAGCGAAAGATAACAGCGCGGTGGCAAAACACTTTGCTGCACTTTCGACCAATGGTAAAGCGGTAGCAGAATTTGGTATTGATACAAACAATATGTTTGAATTCTGGGATTGGGTTGGTGGCCGTTATTCTTTATGGTCTGCAATCGGTCTTTCAATTGCACTTTCAATCGGCTTTGACAATTTTGAAGCATTATTAAGTGGTGCGCATGAAATGGATAAACATTTCCGTACTGCGCCATTAGAAAAAAATATTCCTGCAACATTAGCGTTAGTTGGTTTATGGAATACCAATTTCCTCGGTGCACAAACTGAGGCAATTTTACCTTATGACCAATACTTACACCGTTTTGCGGCTTATTTCCAACAAGGCAATATGGAATCAAACGGTAAATATGTCGATCGTAATGGCGATGTTATCCGTGATTATCAAACTGGCCCAATTATTTGGGGGGAACCAGGTACAAATGGTCAACATGCGTTCTACCAATTGATTCACCAAGGTACGATGTTAATTCCTTGTGACTTTATCGCGCCAGCACAAAGTCATAATCCATTAGGAGATCATCACAGCAAATTGTTATCAAACTTCTTTGCACAAACTGAAGCACTTGCTTTTGGTAAAACCAAAGAAGAAGTCGAAGCAGAGTTTGTGAAAGCGGGTAAATCTTTAGATGAGGTAAAAGACATTGTGCCATTTAAAGTTTTTACCGGTAACAAACCGACTAACTCTATTTTAGTGCAAAAAATTACACCATTTGTTCTTGGTGCATTAATTGCGATGTATGAACACAAAATTTTTACACAAGGTGTGATTTTTAATATCTTTAGTTTCGACCAATGGGGCGTGGAATTAGGTAAACAATTAGCGAACCGAATTCTTCCTGAATTGGCAGACAAAGAGAACGTTTCAAGCCATGATAGCTCAACCAATGGATTGATTAACCAATTCAAAGCATGGCGCTAATATAAAGTAAAAAGTGCGGTTAAAATTGACCGCACTTTTTTGTATCAAAGAGATGATTAAAGTCCCGCTTTCAAGCTTGCCTCAATAAAGCGATCGAGATCGCCATCCAGTACGGCTTGTGTATTACGATTTTCAACGCCTGTGCGGAGATCCTTAATGCGTGCATCATCTAGCACATAAGAACGAATTTGGCTGCCCCAACCGATATCCGATTTATTATCTTCCATCGCTTGTTTGTCCGCATTTTTCTTTTGTAACTCAAGCTCATACAATTTCGCTTTTAACTGCTTCATGGCTTGATCTTTATTCTTGTGTTGAGAACGATCGTTTTGACATTGTACGACAATCCCACTTGGCATGTGAGTAATACGCACCGCACTTTCAGTTTTATTGACGTGCTGACCACCCGCACCAGATGCTCGGTAAACGTCAATACGTAAATCAGCCGGATTGATTTCAATATCAATATCGTCATCAATTTCCGGATAAACGAAAGCCGCTGCAAATGATGTATGGCGGCGATTGTTGGAGTCAAATGGGCTTTTACGCACTAAACGATGAATACCGGTTTCTGTGCGTAACCAACCGAAAGCATATTCGCCACTGACACGAATCGTCGCTGATTTTAAACCTGCGACATCGCCATCAGAGACTTCCATTAATTCTGTTTTAAAGCCTTTACTTTCAGCCCAGCGAAGGTACATGCGAAGTAACATTTCCGTCCAGTCCTGCGCTTCTGTTCCACCAGAACCTGCTTGTAAATCGACATAACAATCACACGCATCGTGTTCACCGCTAAACATGCGTCGGAATTCTAATTTGGCAAGTTGTTGTTCAAGTTCGTCTAATTCAGCAACGGCTTCATTGAAGGTCTCTTCATCTTCAGCTTCAACGGCTAATTCAAGAAGCCCTTCAACATCCTCTAAACCCTGTTCTAAATTCTTGATGGTATCAACCACTTGTTCAAGTGAAACGCGTTCTTTCCCAAGCGCTTGGGCTTTTTCAGGATCGTTCCACACATCGGGTTGTTCTAATTCGGCATTAACTTCTTCTAAACGCTCAACTTTTGCATCGAAGTCAAAGATACCCCCGAAGCACAGAAGTGCGCTCGGAAAGGTCGGCGATTTTGTTTTTGATTGGATTAATTTCAAACATAATAAATAAACCTCTATAAGCGGCAGAAGTATAAGTCATTTTCAGTTTTTTGGGTAGTTTGGCTTGCACAAATCATCGATCCATTTATAATTCTAATCTTTGTTGTTTAGATATTTAGGAATAAAAATGAAAAAATTACTGACCGCACTTTTAATCACTGCTTCTGCCACTGCAATGGCGACTGATGCTGAGATTAAATCGAAATTACAAGCATTAGGTGCGAAAAATATTGAAGTGAAAGATTCACCGGTAAAAGGCCTTAAAACAGCCGTGACTGATCAAGGCATTTTATATGTGAGTGAAAATGGTCAATATGTTTTGCAAGGCAAAATGTATGAATTAACAAATAAAGGCCCAGTGGATGTAGCGGGTAAATTTTTAGCAGATAAAGTGAATGCATTAAAAAACGAAATGATCATTTATCCGGCAAAAAATGAAAAATATGTTGTGACCGTATTCATGGATATTACTTGTCATTATTGCCATATCCTTCATCAACAAGTGAAAGAATATAATGATTTAGGTATTACTGTTCGTTATCTTGCATTCCCACGTGCTGGAATGAATGAAACAGCTCGCCAAATGGAAGCTATTTGGACAGCGAAAGATCCTGTATTTGCATTGAACGAAGCAGAAAAAGGTAACTTACCGAAAGAATTGAAAACACCTAACATTGTGAAAAAACAGTATGATTTAGGTGTACAACTTGGTGTGAAAGGTACGCCAAGTATTGTGACTTCAACAGGTGAGATGCTTGGGGGATATTTAAAACCTCAAGATTTATTAGCTGTGTTACAAGAATCAGCACAATAATTGTTAGTAGTGAGGGCGTATGATATACGCCCTTAAAATATTCATATTATTAAAGCACATATCGAATGTTCCTTTAGTGGTCATTTTTAATAACGAAATACTGTGAAAAAACTCATCAAACGTCGTGAAATTCCTGCCGGAAATCCTGTTTCAGATAATGCATTACTCGATCGTCTCTATCGTTCTCGTCATATCAAAAATAGCCAAGAATTAGACCGCACTTTGCAATCAATGCTGAACCCTAATAAATTATACGGTATTCAACAAGCCGTGGATTTATTGTTTGAAGCTTATCAACAGCAACAAAAGATTGTTATCGTCGGTGATTTTGATGCCGATGGAGCAACCAGTACGGCACTTTCAGTATTAGCTTTGCGTATGCTTGGCTTTACTGATGTGGAATATCTTGTGCCAAATCGTTTTGAGCAAGGGTATGGATTGAGTGTGCCAGTTGCTGAAATGGCAATGGAAAAAGGCGTGCAGTTATTGATGACGGTAGATAACGGAGTATCCTCCTTTGAGGGCGTGGCGTATTTAAAAGAGCAAGGGGTGAAGGTGTTGATTACCGATCATCACTTACCGCCAGAAATACTGCCAAATGCTGATGCCATTGTTAATCCAAATTTGCAACAATGTGATTTCCCCTCAAAATGTTTAGCCGGAGTAGGCGTAGCATTCTATTTAATGCTCGCTTTACGTGCCAAATTTCGCGAGTTAGGTATTTTTACGGCTGAAACACAACCTAATTTTACTGAATTACTGGATTTAGTCGCGCTCGGCACAATTGCAGACGTTGTTCCCCTTGATCAAAATAACCGTATTTTAGCTCATCAAGGGTTGATGCGAATTCGTGCGAAACGTTGTCGACCAGGAATTATTGCTCTCGCTGAAGTGGCTAATCGAGAAGTCGAAAAACTTTGCTCGGCTGATTTGGGCTTTGCGATAGCACCCCGTTTAAATGCTGCAGGGCGATTAGATAATATGTCTGTTGGTGTGGAGTTATTACTTGCAGAAAGTATGCAAGAGGCTAGAGCGCAAGCCTTAGATTTGGATAGTTTAAATCAAGCCAGAAAAGAAATTGAGCAAGGCATGAAGTTAGAAGCCTTAGAAATTTGCCGAAATCTCACCGCACTTTCTGATGAATTACCGATGGGGATAGCCTTATTTCAACCAGATTGGCATCAAGGTGTATTAGGCATAGTGGCCTCTCGAATTAAAGATCAATACCATCGACCAGTTATTGCTTTTGCGCAAGATCAAGAAGGTATTTTAAAAGGTTCTGCACGTTCAATTGAAGGCTTGCATATGCGCGATGTATTAGAGCGTATTCATTCCCAACATCCTGATATGATTTTAAAATTTGGCGGTCATGCCATGGCAGCAGGATTAAGCATTAAAGAAAGCTTTTTCCCTGATTTTCAAAAGATTTTTAATCAAACGGTGCAAGATTGGTTAAATGAAGATCAATTACAAGGTGTGATTTGGACGGATGGCGAACTTCAAGCAAATGAATTTAGTATTGAAACTGCAGAAGTGATAAAATCTGGCGGACCTTGGGGACAAGCTTTTCCTGAGCCTGTTTTTGATGGTGAGTTTAAAATTTTTGAGCAACGAGCAATCGGACAGAATCAAAATCATTTAAAAATGCTTGTAGAGCCTAAAAATGGTGGTCCATTATTAGATGCCATTGCGTTTAATATCGATACTCGGTATTATCCCGATTTGTCGATTAAGCAGGCAAAATTTGCTTATAAGTTAGAAATTAATGAGTTTCGTGGAAATCGAAACGTCCAATTATTAGTCGATTATATTGAACCAATTGGTTAATTTATGAAAAAAGTTTGGCAGAATAAATTATTAAAAGGATCCTTTGCAATGATATTGCTGAGTGTGACGAATGTCGCATTCGGTGAAGTCAGTGCAAAGGATTTTTCTGCCAAAAATCCACCGCACTTACCACCAGCGAATGTCGCACAGTTTGAAGATGGTCGAGATTATTTTTCATATCAAGAACCGATTGAACAAGCCAAAAGAAGCGATCGTAAAATTCCGATCCAATTTTTCTTTGATTATGACTGTCGAGTTTGTTCTTCAGCGCAAGACATCTTGCAGCTTTATAGCCAAATTCGCCCAAATAAAGTGGCATTAGATGAATACCCGGTTGCTACGAATGAAGCAAAATTTTCAGCGACAATATTTTATACCTTACAGCGTTTAAAAGTAGGCGAGTTGTCAGATACGCTGTTATTTGAAACCTCTGAAAAGGCACGTTATACCGAATTATCGTCATTAGATAAGATGCGAGAATGGATAGCCTCGCAAGGGATCAGTAAAGCTGAATTTAATAAAATCGTGCATTCTGCTGAAGTAAAAGAAGATGTGAATAATGCCATTAATTTAACAGAAGAATATGGCGTATTTACGTTCCCTTATGTGGTTGTGGGCGGAAAATATGTTCTCACCGCGAGTACGCTGTATAACGATGATTATGGAGTGGCAGTATTAGATTTCTTAGTGAATAAACTCGAACAAGAAAGGAAAAAATAATGAAAATCGGGATTGTTGGTGCAATGGCACAAGAAGTGGAAATTTTATCCCAATTAATGACAGATAAAAAAGAAATAAAAGTGGCAAGTGCGGTCATTTTTGAAGGCAAAATTAATGGTAAAGAAGTCGCATTATTGCAATCTGGGATTGGTAAAGTCGCCGCGGCTATTGGCACTACCGCTTTATTACAATTGGCTAAACCGGATGTGGTTTTAAATACCGGCTCAGCAGGCGGTGTCGCAAAAGGTTTAAAAGTAGGAGATATCGTTATTTCGGATGAAACACGATATCACGATGCCGATGTGACGGCATTTGGCTATGAAAAAGGTCAGTTACCTGCGAATCCCGCGGCTTTTCTTTCAGATAAACAATTAGCCGATTTAGCCGATGAAATTGCACAGTCCCAAGGACAAAATGTAAAACGTGGTTTAATTTGCTCGGGTGATAGCTTTATTAATAGCGAAGAAAAAATTGCTCAAATTAAAGCGGATTTCCCCAATGTGACTGCAGTAGAAATGGAAGCCACGGCGATTGCGCAAGTTTGTCATGCCTTTAATGTACCTTTTGTGGTTGTTCGAGCAATTTCGGATGCAGGTGATGGCGAAGCGAGTATGTCATTTGAAGAATTCCTTCCGCTTGCGGCAAAACAATCTTCAGCGTTAGTATTAGGAATGCTTGAACAGCTATGATCGTTTACGAGCAATTAGTGGATGATGAAACTCGCGGCGTTCACTATCGCGGAGAAAAAGACATTATTGCCCTAAAATGCGCAAAGTACTTAAAGTTCTATCCCTGCTATCAATGTCATAATGAAGCCGAGGATCATAATTTTGAACCTTGGCTTGCCTCACAGTTCGATGAACATGCTATTCTTTGTGGACATTGTAAGCAAACATTAAGCATCGAAACTTATCTTTCCGTTGATGCCTGCCCGCATTGTCATCATCCTTTCAATCCAAATTGTGCAAAGCATTACGAATTATATTTCAAAAAATAGACGTCTCTTTTGAGGCGTTTTTTTTATTCTAAACGCCATATTCTAAAAAGCTATATGTTAGGGGGAATGGTTATTAGATTGTTATAAAAAACTTTTCTAAAATCACCCGCACTTCTATTTTAAAAGTTAGTATTTTAATAATTAACAGGAAAGAATATGCGATCCTTCATTAAAAAAGCACTCACAACAAGTGCGATTCTTTTTTATTCGGTATTTAGCCAAGCGCAAGATGAGAAAAATTTGCGTGTTGGTATCGACTTAACCTATGCGCCTTATGCATATTTAGATAATGGCAAAGCCAGTGGTTTTGATCCTGATTTAATGCGTACCTTGGGCAAAAATCTTAACAAAAATGTTGAGTTCAAAGATACCCGTATCGAAAACATTATTATCGGTTTAAATGCGGGGCACTATGATGTAGTGGCATCTGCACTTTACGTAAATCCACAACGTGCAAAACAAGTAGACTTCTTGCCTTACTTACAAACAGGTGGTGTACTTGTTGTTCGTGGTAATGACGATTTTGCGCCGCAACGCTTAGAAGACTTATGCGGTAAAAGCATGTCTTCAATGAAAGGTGCAGCATGGATTCCAACAGTCAATAAAGTGTCAGAAGAGTTCTGTGCACCGAAAAATTTAAAGCCAATTACGGTGAAAGAATACCCAAGTGCGCCTGAAGCCGCACAAGCGTTATTATCTGGCGGTGTGGATGTCCAATATGAAGATGCTGCCGTGGCACAAATGGTGATTAATCAATTAGGCGATCGCTTAAAAATTACCAATAAAGAACAACTTTATCCAGTGCTAATTGGTTTAGCATTTAATAAAGATGATGTGAAAGGCAAAGCGGTTATTGCACAAGCAATTAAAGACACATTAGCAGATGGCTCATACAATGCATTGTTGAAAAAATACAATCTTGAGTTTCCAAATGAAGCCTTGCTCAAAGCTAATGGTTTAGAGAATGCAATTGATCAAGCGATCACTGCAAATTCTGCAACGCAAAGTGCGGTCGATTCTGACAAAGTTTCTGAAAAAGGTTTTAACTGGGTGTATTTAGGTAGTTTATTTACTAATACAGATTTTTGGAAAGCGGTATTAACGGTTTTAGAACTCAGTACCTTAACGTGGATTTTTGCGATCCTTTGGGGCTTTGTTTTAGCATTGGGTACACAATCTAAAAATCCATTATTTAATAAAGCGGCAAACACCTATATTTGGTTGTTCCGTAGCTTGCCGTTGTTAGTGTTACTGATCTTTATCTATAACGTTCCACAATTCTGGCCTGAAAGTTCAGTGGTATTATCAAATCCGTTTGTGGCAGGTTTGATTTCAATGGTGCTAAGCGAATCGGCCTATATTGCAGAAATTCATCGTGGTGCATTATCAGCTATTCCTA
>CAJMPC010000038.1:0-10980 GCA_905215245.1 uncultured bacterium
GGCTATTCCCAATGAGATTGTCGAACAAGGTAGCCTTGCGCCAATGTTAGAAAAAGCACAAGCAGCAGTTGTGACCCTTTCTGTTGAAGGCAAAGCAAAAGCAAACAGCCGCTCAGCATCACCTGATGATATTCCAGAAGAATTTAAATTTTTCTTTGGTGATCAATTTGGCGAACAATTTGGTGGAGATCGTGGTGCATCACGCAACTTCCGTGGTTTAGGTTCTGGTGTGATCATCAATGCCGATAAAGGTTATGTTTTAACTAATAATCACGTGGTAGATGGTGCGGATAAAATTACCGTAAAACTACAAGACGGACGTGAATTCAAAGCCAAACTTGTTGGAAAAGATGAACAATCTGATATCGCTTTAGTGCAAATCGAAAAACCAACAAATCTCACCGCGATCAAAATGGCTGATTCAGATAAATTACGTGTTGGTGATTTTACCGTTGCTATTGGTAACCCATTCGGTTTAGGCCAAACCGTCACTTCTGGTATTGTTTCAGCACTTGGTCGTTCTACTGGTTCAGATAGCGGTGCATATGAAAACTATATCCAAACGGATGCGGCGGTAAACCGTGGTAACTCTGGTGGCGCATTATTGAACTTGCAAGGTGAATTAATTGGTATTAATACCGCGATTATTTCTCCAAGTGGTGGTAACGCTGGGATTGCCTTTGCAATTCCAAGCAACCAAGCCAATAATCTCGTTCAACAAATCTTAGAATTTGGTGAAGTACGCCGTGGTTTACTCGGTATTAAAGGTGGCGAATTAAATGCAGATTTAGCAAAAGCCTTTAATGTCAGTGCGCAACAAGGTGCATTTGTGAGTGAAGTTATCCCAAATTCTGCTGCAGAAAAAGCTGGCTTGAAAGCGGGTGATGTGATCACTGCAATGAATGGTCAAAAAATCTCAAGCTTCGCCGAAATGCGAGCTAAGATTGCGACCTCTGGTGCAGGTAAAGAAATTGAACTCACTTACTTACGTGATGGCAAAACTGACAACGTAAAAGTGACTTTACAAGCAGACGATGGCTCTCAAACAGCAAGTAAAACGGAACTTCCAGCATTAGACGGTGCAACCTTAAACAACTACGATGCAAAAGGTGTTAAAGGTGTGGAAATTAGTAAAGTTCAACCAAATTCAATGGCAGCACAACGCGGTTTAAAATCGGGTGATATTATCATCGGTATCAACCGCCAGCCAATTGAAAGCACGCAAGACTTACGCAAAGCATTAGATGAAAAACCATCAGCTGTTGCACTTAATATCTTACGTGGCAAAAACAACTTCTACTTATTAGTACAATAAAATAAAAAAGAGCGGTCAATTTGATCGCTCTTTTCCTTTATTCCGATATCATAAACTGCTCTCTCAATTGATGAAGTTGATCGCGTACTGCAGCGGCTTTTTCAAACTCAAGATCTTGAGCAAATTTATACATTTGTTGTTCCAATTTCTTAATTTGTTGTTGGAATTCTTTGGCTGATTTAGGTGCATTGTAAAGTGCGGTCGGTTCAGCTGCCGTTTTTCCACGCTGTTTCGATTTCGCTTTTTGATTTGCACCTTGACCAATATCTAATAATTCACCCACTTTCTTATTCAATGCCTGTGGAACAATACCATGCTCTTCATTGTATTTCATTTGTTTTTCACGACGGCGATTCGTTTCGGTAATGGCTTTTTCCATAGATTTAGTAATACTATCAGCATACAAAATCGCTTTACCATTTAAGTTTCGAGCAGCACGACCGATGGTTTGGATTAAAGATCGTTCAGAACGTAAGAAACCTTCTTTATCCGCATCTAAAATCGCAACAAGAGAAACCTCTGGAATATCCAGCCCCTCACGTAATAAGTTGATGCCGACCAACACATCGAATTCACCTAAACGTAAATCACGAATAATCTCTACACGTTCAACCGTATCAATATCTGAATGCAAATAACGCACACGAATGCCGTGTTCGTCTAAGTAATCCGTTAAATCTTCCGCCATTTTCTTCGTTAGCGTCGTCACTAAAACACGCTCATTTTTGTCTGCTCTTTGGCGTGCTTCTGACAGTAAATCATCCACTTGAATAGATACTGGACGAATTTCAATTTGCGGATCAAGTAAGCCTGTTGGACGTACCACCTGATCGACAATTTCACTGCCCGATTTTTCCAACTCATAAGGCCCTGGTGTCGCAGAAACGTAAATGGTCTGCGGCGCTAAACGCTCAAACTCTTCAAAGCGTAATGGACGATTATCCAATGCTGAAGGTAAACGGAAACCATATTCCACCAAGGTTTCTTTACGAGAACGGTCACCACGATACATCCCGCCAATTTGCGGCACAGTCACGTGTGATTCATCAATAATCAAAATCGCATCAGACGGCATATAATCAAATAATGTCGGCGGCGGTTCACCCTCGTTTCGACCGGAAAGGTAACGTGAATAGTTTTCGATTCCTGAGCAATAACCGAGCTCATTCATCATCTCAATATCAAATTGTGTACGTTGAGTAATACGCTGCTCTTCCAGCAATTTATGTTCCTTGATGAAATATTCACGGCGTTGCACAAGCTCCGCTTTGATTTTTTCAATGGCATCTAAAATACGCTCTCTTGGCGTCACATAGTTGGTTTTCGGGTACACCGCGATACGCGGCACCGCACCGAGATTGCTTCCCGTAAGCGGATCAAAGAAACTTAAGCGTTCTACTTCCTCATCAAATAATTCGATACGAATGGCTTGATCGTCCGATTCCGCCGGAAAAATGTCGATTACATCGCCACGCACACGAAATGTGCCGCGCTGAAATGCCTGATCGTTACGCGTATATTGCATGCCCGCAAGTTGACTTAAAATCTCGCGCTGATTAGCCGGTGAGCCGACGCGCAAAATCAAACGCATTTTTAAATAAGCTTCCGGCTCGCCCAAACCATAAATCGCCGAAACCGACGCCACAACAATAGTATCGCGGCGCTCCAAAAAAGATTTCACCGCAGAAAGGCGCATTTGGTCAATTTGCTCGTTCACCGCAGAATCTTTTTCAATAAAAGTATCACTGCTCGGAACATAGGCTTCCGGCTGGTAATAATCATAATAAGAAACGAAATATTCCACCGCATTTTCCGGAAAAAAGTCTTTCATTTCCGCATAAAGCTGAGCGGCAAGCGTTTTATTTGGGGCAAGCAACATTGCTGGGCGGTTTAACGTCGCAATAACATTTGCAATGGTAAAGGTTTTACCTGAACCCGTTACCCCGAGAAGGGTTTGATGCGCCAAACCATCCTCTAAATTTTCGACTAATTTTTCGATTGCTTGGGGTTGATCACCGGAAGGTTTAAAATCGGAATGAAGGATAAAAGGCTTAGTATTGATTTTCTCTGTCATAAGTGCGGTCAATTTTTTAGGTATTTTAGAAGTGGAGCTATTTTAGCACATTTATTGCTCCAAATTGAGTAATAAAAATCCAAGTTTTACACACACTTAGGCGTGTCAAGTCTTAAACACTTCAAAATTTAAAAATATTTTATTTTTTTTGCTGGACTTTGTGTAACATATTGATATTTAAATAGATATCACCAAGTGACTAATAGATGAACAATTTGAGACAAAGCCAGTCTGCATCAGTGATTGACCATTTTAAACAAAAACAATCCACAAAGTTATCCACAGGCTTTGTGGATAGCAAAAATGGTAAATTTTTTTGTGATTTTTTTCATTTTGAGTATTGACAAGCGACAGGTCGCTCATTAAAATGCGCGCCTATTCTTTGTGATACCAAATTTATTCCTCCTTAGTTCAGTCGGTAGAACGGTGGACTGTTAATCCATATGTCGCAGGTTCGAGTCCCGCAGGAGGAGCCAAATTTCTCTTTTGGTTTAGCTTTCGTTTGTCTCCTTTTACGAATCCTAAATTAGTAGCCAAAAGAATTTAAGCCCATCGTGTTGATGGGCTTTATTTTTATCGAATCAATGCTAGTTTGATGAATTATCAAACTAATTTAATGATGAACGATCATCCATTAAATTATCACATTCCCAGCCAATATAATCGCCATAGCTAATTTTTCAAAGCGCTCTACCCACTCGAAGATCTCATTACTGTCTAATGAAAGCTCTTGCTCCAATTTCACCATGAAGTAAGGGGCTTCATCCTCTTCTGTTTGAATCGCTTGGCTTGAATATTTCAACGTACTAAAAGACACTTTTCCAAGTGTGAGTTCATCCATAAATGGGAACATTTTTTCTTCTTCATCAAAATGAAAAGTATGCTCAATCAAATAAGTATCACTTAAATTACGCCCTTTACTATTCAGCATACTTAAAATCTCTTCCGTCGCATTTAATTTCATTTCCAATGGAGAAGCCAATAAGAAATCGAAATAGGTATCCCAATTTGGATCATTCTGTACATTGATTTCTGAGACAAAATCGAGTTGTTGAAGGGTTTCTTTAAGCAAAGCATCGTGTTCACAATAGAAATGCATTTTTGCCTGATGGTTGCAAATAAAATGCCCTGCAAAGAATACATTTGGAAGTGCGGTCAATTGTGCAAGGATTTTAAAAAGGCGATTAATCAATTTTTCATATTCGTCTTCATTAGGCAAACCGTCCTCATCACCTTGATAAGGCGCGGTAAATTGCACAACTTTACTAAGATGTTTACCATGGTAAACCTCTAAATCTTCAATATTTACGGTAAACACAGCAGACATGCCATTTACTTGTGAACGGTAATTCTGCCAATTTGCCATATCCATGCTGCTTTCCTATTTAAACTCTGCCCAGATTGGTGCGTGATCTGACGGTTTTTCCATAGCACGAATATCCAATGCAATACCGACATCAACGCAACGCTCTGCTAATTGATGATTAACTAAAATATGATCAATACGTAATCCACGGTTATCATCGAAACCTTTTGAGCGATAATCAAACCACGAGAACTTATCATTGACTGTTGGGTTTAATTTGCGGAACGTATCTTCCAATCCATAATCGTATAAGCGTTGATACCATTCGCGCTCTTCAGGTAAGAATGAACATTTACCGGTACGCAACCAACGTTTGCGGTTTTCATCGCCAATACCAATATCTAAATCACTTGGACTGATATTCATATCCCCCATAATTAAAACTGGATTAGCTTTATCGTGATCTTGTTCTAAATAACGTTGAAGATCCGCATAAAATTTTTCTTTTGCTGGAAACTTAGTTTCATGTGCACGACTTTCGCCTTGTGGGAAATAGCCATTGATTACCGTTAACAAACCAAACGGAGTTTCTAAATCCGCCATAATAATACGTTTTTGCGCATCTTCATTATCTGTTGGAAAACCACGACACACCGCTTTTGGTTCTTGTTTGGTTAAGAGCGCGACACCATAGTGGCCTTTTTGCCCATGGTGAAAAACGTGATACCCCAAATTATCTGTAATCGCATAAGGAAAATCCTCATCCGCCACTTTGATTTCTTGTAAACCAATCACATCCGGTTGGTATTTTTCAATAATTGCTTCAAGTTGATGAGGGCGAGCACGTAAACCATTAATATTAAAAGAGATAAATTTCATTTTTGTTCCTAATGTAAAAAATTAAATCTATTATACAAAATAATTGAAATCTTAACTGCACTTTTCCTATTCAGTTGACTTCAGCACTTGCTGAAGCCATTTTTTGAATCTGAGACATAGCACCCTCACGATGCCACCACTCTCCTTCTTTAGGAAGAGTAAACACATCAAATGCCTGACCTTTAAATTCAAATTGCAATCTTGCAGCATGCAAATAAGTGCGGTCAATATTTTCAGTGTTTTTACCATAAAGCGCATCGCCTAAAATCGGACTACCCAAGCTTTTCATCGCAACACGCAATTGATGAGTTTTGCCTGTTTGTGGCTTTAAAATAAATAATCGTAAATTAGGCTGACAACTTACACTTTCAAAACGCGTAATAGCCGGATTTTCTTTCGATGGGCAGAGTTTCCAGGCACCATTTCTGGCCTTTTGCATATCACCGACAATCAATCCTTGTTTCTTTTTGGGTTTCTGATTGCTAAGGGCTAAATAAGTTTTTTGAAGATGATGTTCAGAAAAAAGCCGGAAAAATTCAGCCGCACTTTTGGCGTTCAATGCCAAAATGAGTAAACCTGATGTCACTTTATCTAACCGATGTACAAGCCATATCTGTGGCACACTAAGCTGCTTAGCAACTAAAGTGGTTAAACCAATTTCGCTTTGATCTTTATGCACACTCAGCCCACAAGGCTTGTAAATAATGATAAAATCATCAGTCTGATAAACAATGTCTAATTTCATAAGTGCGGTCAAAAATTAATGAATTTTGAACATATTATACTGGTTTATATTATTCCTGTGTTAATTTGGGTGGCGGTTATTTCTGTCACCTTGCGTTTGCTCGTCAAAAAACAAGCGGTTTCCGCTACGTTGTCATGGCTGATGATTATCTACCTTGTACCACTAATTGGCATCATTGCTTATTTAATTTTTGGAGAGATTAAACTCGGTACTCGCCGAGCCAAAGCATTTCAGTTGTTAAAACCTAAATATACGCAATGGCTTCAGCAACTTTCAGAACAAAAAGATGTGGTCACTCATTCTAAAGATCCACGTTATCGTGCTTTATTTAAATTAGTCCACCAACGCTTAGGCATTCCGAATATTCGAGGCAATGAATTACATATTCTCGATACCCCGGAAACCATTATTCGAAGTATCATCGGTGATATTCAACAAGCTCGCCACTCCATTAATATGGTGTTCTATATTTGGAGCAATGATGGCCTGATTAATGACGTTAAACAAGCGTTAGAAGAAGCCGTGCAACGTGGAGTTAAAGTTTGTCTTTTACTCGATTCCGTTGGCAGTAATGCTTTTTTGAAAAGCCCTATTTGTAAAGAAATGCGAGAGAGAGGCATTGAAATTACTGAGGCGCTACACGTAAATTTATTCCGAATGTTCTTCAACCGAATTGATTTACGTCAACACCGTAAAATTATCGTGATTGACAACCAAATTGCTTACACCGGCAGTATGAATATGGTGGATCCGAATTTCTTCAAACAAGACAGCAACGTAGGCAATTGGATAGACGTGATGGTGCGAATCAACGGCCCTGTTTCACCGATTTTAAACAGCTTACATGCTTGGGATTGGGAAATTGAAACCATGGAAGAATTACCCCTTTTATTACCAAATTGCCCACTTGTGGAAATTGACGATAATGACACCCACTCTGTACAAGTGATTGCGAGTGGTCCCGCGTTCCCAGATGATTTAATTGCGCAGTCTCTTGCAACAGTCATTTATGCAGCAAGAGAAAGTATTGTGATTACTTCACCTTATTTTGTACCAAGTCACAATATTGCTGAAGCATTACGTATTGCCGCATTCCGTGGCGTTGATATCACGCTCATTTTACCTAAAAACAACGATTCCTTGATGGTTCGTTGGGCAAGTCGAACGTTCTTTGATGATTTACTCGAGGCTGGTGTTAAAATTTATCATTTTGAAGCGGGACTTCTACATACAAAAAGTGTGTTAATTGATAATAAACTTGCACTCGTTGGTACGGTAAATATGGATTTACGCAGCTTCCTACTTAATTTTGAAATTACCGTTGCCGTAGAAGATCGTAATTTTGCGAATGAAGTCGCCACACTTCATGAGAATTATTTAGCGAATTCCTCCGTACTCAATATGCAAGAATGGATCAATCGTCCTTTCTATCATCGAATAATTGAACGGTTATTTTTCTTGTTTAGTCCTCTTTTATAAAAAACTTGTATGCACGAGTCTGCCTGCTTGCAATATATGAGATAATTAAAAAAGACTTAACAAAAAACGGGGCTATAGGTACAATACGGATAGCAATGTTATTATTTTCAATAAATTATATTCTAATTTTATAAACTACAGAGGTATTGAAGATGTCCGAACAAGAGACGAAAGAATTAGACCTACACGGTGAAATGTTGGTTCGCCGTGAAAAATTAGCCGCATTACGTGCAAAAGGTAATGCGTTCCCGAATCAATTCCGCCGTGATGCTCTTGCTCAAGATCTGCATGATAAGTATGAATCTGAAGAAGGTGAAACATTAAAAGAAAAAGCCATTGAAGTGACCGTTGCCGGTCGTATTATGACTCGTCGAGCAATGGGTAAAGCCACCTTTATTACCTTGCAAGATATGAGTGGCAAAATTCAATTATACGTTGCTCGTGATAATCTTCCTGAAGGCGTTTATGCAGAAGATGTAGGTAGCTGGGATTTAGGCGATATTATTGGGGTGAAAGGTACACTTTTCAAAACAAAAACCAATGAATTAACCGTTAAAACAACTGAAGTACAACTTTTAACCAAAGCACTTCGTCCATTACCAAACAAATTCCATGGTTTAACAGACATGGAAGCGCGTTATCGTCAACGTTACTTAGATTTAATTTCTAATGAAGAATCTCGTCGCACATTTATTCTCCGTTCAAAAGTGGTTGCGGGTATTCGTGAATTCTTTATTTCTAAAGGTTTCATGGAAGTTGAAACGCCAATGCTACAAGTGATTCCAGGCGGTGCATCTGCTCGTCCATTTATCACTCACCACAACGCATTAGATGTTGATATGTATCTTCGTATTGCGCCAGAACTTTACTTAAAACGTTTAGTGGTTGGTGGTTTTGAGCGTGTCTTCGAATTAAACCGCAACTTCCGTAATGAAGGGGTTTCTGTCCGTCATAATCCAGAATTCACCATGCTTGAATACTACCAAGCTTATGCGGATTATCATGATTTAATGGATAACACCGAAGAATTATTACGTAAATTAGCGATTGATATTCTTGGTACAACCATTGTGAAATACGGTGATTTAGAATTTGACTTCGGCAAACCGTTTGAGCGTATCACATTACATGATGCGACCATTAAATACGGTGCAGATAAAGGTATCGTAAAAGAAGATCTTTATGACTTCGATCGTGCAAAAGCAACCGCTGAACGCTTAGGTATCGAAGTACAAAAATCTTGGGGCTTAGGCTCTATCGTGAATGCGATCTTTGAAGAAGTGGCTGAACATCACTTAATTCAACCAACCTTCTTAATGGCACATCCAGCAGAGATTTCACCACTTGCACGTCGTAATGATGAAAATCCTGAAGTAACAGACCGTTTTGAATTATTCATCGGTGGACGTGAAATTGGTAACGGCTTCTCAGAATTAAACGATGCCGAAGACCAAAATGAACGTTTTGATGCACAAGTTGCAGCGAAAGAAGCGGGTGATGATGAAGCGATGTTTAAAGATGATGACTTCGTTGTTGCACTTGAACACGGCTTACCACCAACAGCAGGTGAAGGTTTAGGTATCGACCGCTTAGCAATGCTTTACGCTAACGCCCCATCTATCCGTGATGTGATCCTATTCCCTGCAATGCGTCAAAAATAATTCAATTAAAATAACATAAAAGGAAGTCTATAGACTTCCTTTTTTATTCTGTAAAAGTGCGGTTATTTTTAACCGCACTTTTATGAAAAAAGAGATAACCATCTTAACGATTATCTCTTTTACATTCCAATTTGAAATTATTTACCCCAAACTTCTTCCACGATACTACGGATAAATTCGAGTTTCTTCCATTGTTGTTCTTCTGTCAGGATATTACCCTCTTCCGTTGAAGCAAAACCACATTGTGGACTTAAGCAAAGTTGATTGATATCCACATATTGCGCTGCTTCTTTAATACGAGCAATAATTTCATCGCGGTTTTCTAACTCGCCAGATTTAGAGGTAATCAATCCTAATACCACTTGTTGATTTTTAATAAAGCGTAAAGGTTTGAAATCACCAGCACGCTCACTGTCATACTCCAAGAAGAAACCATCCACATTACAGTGACCAAATAAGGTTTCTGCGATAGGCTCATAACCACCAGCGGAGAACCAAGTTGAACGGAAGTTACCACGGCAAATATGCATTGTAATCGCTAAATCAGCCGGTTTTACTGCCACAATTTTATTTAACATATATACATAATCTTTGGCAATTTGATCTAAATCTAAACCACGTTCAGTATAGGTTTTACGTTTATCTTCCGCACAGAATTCGCCCCAACTTGTATCATCCAACTGTAAGTTACGGCAACCTAATTTATAGAAGATATTCATTGCATCAATATAAGCATCAGCAATATCATCTAATAACAATTGATTGTTATCTTTATAACGTTCAATCGGCTGATAATCTGTGGCACGTACGGTACAAATTAAATGAAGCATGGACGGAGAAGGAATTGTTAATTTAACTTCAGTCTCCCCTGCAATTTTTTGTAATGAGCGATAATGTTCAACAAACGGATGGCTCTCTGAAAAACCAATTTTATCCACAATTTTTAATGTTTTTGGACGTACATTATCATGTTTAAATTGTACTGAAAATTTTTCGGCATCCACTTCTTTCACGCCATCTAATGCGGCTAAGAAATCTAAATGCCAAAAAGTACGACGAAATTCACCATCAGTCACCGCATGTAATCCGACATTTTTTTGATGCGCTACCAATTTTGCAATTTCTACATCTTCAACTTGCGTTAAATCAGCACAAGAAATATCACCACAACTGCATTGATGACGAGCTTGTTTTAAAGTCTCTGGACGTAAAAAACTACCAACAATATCAAAACGATATGGCGCAGAAGTACGAATAGTGGCATTGGGAAAAAGTTTACTCATTTTGCTTTCCTATATTTAATTAATTTTAAGATAGACTGAGTGTAACAAAATTAACGTCTTCATTAAAGATTTAGACGTCTAGATGGATGTGAATTTTATTGTGATTTTATATGAATGGAATTGATATAAAATTTAAAAAGAAAAGTGCGGTCATTTCTAACCGCACTTTGGTTTGAAATAAAAACTAACTTACAAAACTGGACACATAAGAAATTATGGTTTTTCCACTTAATATTGC
>CAJMPC010000039.1:0-10712 GCA_905215245.1 uncultured bacterium
CACTTTTTACGTTTTATTCTTATTGCAAAAAGTACTGCAAATTTTAACAAACTTGAAAAACTAACTCAATGGATTAACGAAAAAGGGTTTGATAACAAGGTGTAAGCCGATAAAAACAAAGTGCGGTAAAAAATTTTCTTATTTTTGACCGCACTTTTCTCAAAAAATAAAGGCAGGTAATTGACCTGCCCTTATACATTTTAATAATTATAAAATCTCTTTTGCTTTTGCCACCACGTTATCTACGGTGAAACCAAAGAGTTTGAATAATTGATCTGCGGGTGCTGATTCGCCGAAGCTATTCATGCCCACTACGCGACCTTCAAAGCCAACGTATTTATACCAGAAGTCTGCAATACCCGCTTCAATCGCCACACGTTTGGTTACAGCTGCAGGTAATACGCTTTCACGGTACGCTGCATCTTGTTTATCGAAACGGTTAGTACTTGGCATAGAGACGACACGTACTTTTTTACCTTCAGCAGTCAATACCTCTGCTGCTTTCACTGCTAATTCCACTTCAGAACCTGTCGCAATGAAGATTAACTCTGGTGTACCCTCACAGTCTTTTAACACATAAGCACCACGTTTAACTGCATCTAATTGTGCAGAAGTGCGGTCCATTTGGGCTAAGTTTTGACGGGTAAAGATCAATGCACTTGGGCCATCTTGACGTTCAACCGCTTGTTGCCATGCGATAGCTGATTCCACTTGGTCACATGGGCGCCATGTTTCAAGGTTTGGAATTAAGCGTAATGATGCGGTTTGCTCAACTGGTTGGTGAGTTGGACCATCTTCGCCTAAACCAATCGAGTCATGAGTATAAACGAATAAAGCACGTTGTTTCATTAATGCCGCCATACGCACCGCATTGTGAGCATATTCGTAGAACATTAAGAAGGTTGCGCCGTAAGGAATGAAACCACCGTGTAATGCAATACCATTCATGATTGCTGACATACCGAACTCACGCACACCATAGTTAAGGTAGTTACCGCCTACGTTTTCGTGTGCACGAATTGGTTTTGAACCACTCCATAACGTTAAGTTAGAGCTTGCTAAGTCTGCAGAGCCACCTAAGAATTCAGGTAACACGTGTGCATAAGCTTCAATAGCATTTTGTGATGCTTTACGGCTTGCAATGCTTGCAGGATTTGCTTGTAATTTTTCAATGAACGCTTTAGATTCAGCCGCCCAATTCGCTGGTAATTCACCGTTTACACGACGTGTAAATTCTGCAGCAAGTTCTGGATATGCTTTAGCATAAGCGGCAAATTTTTCTTCCCAAGATTTTTCTGCTGCAGCGCCTTTTTCTTTCGCAGACCATTCAGCATAGTACTCAGCTGGAATTTCAAATGGACCATACTCCCAGCCAAGTGCTTTACGGGTTAATGCGATTTCTTCATCACCTAATGGTGCACCATGGCAATCATGAGAACCAGATTTATTTGGTGAACCAAAGCCGATGATGGTTTTACAAATAATTAACGTTGGTTTTTCTTTTTCTGCTTGAGCAAGAATGGTTGCAGCGCGAATTTGTTCTGCATCATGACCATCTACGTTACGAATCACTTGCCAGCCATAAGCTTCAAAACGAGCTGCGGTATCATCACTGAACCAGCCATCAACATGACCATCAATCGAAATGTTGTTGTCATCATAGAATGCGATTAATTTACCAAGACCTAATGTTCCTGCTAAAGAGCAAGCTTCGTGAGAAATCCCTTCCATTAAACAGCCATCGCCTAAGAACACATAAGTGTGGTGGTCTACGATTTCATGGCCTTCACGGTTAAATTGACCTGCTAATGTTTTCTCCGCAATCGCCATACCCACGGCATTTGTAATACCTTGACCTAACGGACCGGTTGTGGTTTCAACACCTGGTGCATAACCATATTCTGGGTGTCCTGGGGTTTTAGAATGTAATTGACGGAATTGTTTTAAATCTTCGATAGAAAGATCGTAGCCTGTTAAATGTAATAAGCTATAAATCAACATTGACCCGTGGCCGTTAGAAAGCACAAAACGGTCGCGATCAGCCCATTTAGGATTGTTTGGGTTATGTTTTAAGAAATCACGCCATAATACTTCAGCGATATCCGCCATTCCCATTGGTGCACCTGGGTGGCCTGATTTTGCTTTTTGTACTGCATCCATTGATAGCGCACGAATTGCGTTGGCGAGTTGTCTACGAGTTGCCATGTTTTTCTCCTATCTAAATAATTCTGAGTATTCTACCTTATTTACTGATTGACTTGAGCAATATCTGCAATTTTATTTACCTTGATCAAATTCTACGACGACGTTGATGAAAACGCTGGCTACTCGATTTACCTTGTAAATTAACTACCGTTTTAGTTTCCACTGGTTTTCGATATGTTCGACGATAATGACTTAAAAAATAATGAATGGAACTGGCGAATAAAGCACCTAATAAAAAAACCACCACAATTTCACCATATAAGCGGTGGAAGACTTGATTAATTTTGCTCTGCGTCGTTTGAGCATATTGCGCGTCAAAGGTTACGCGCAAAAAGCCACGAACAGCATTATTGGAAGCTGAGTAAATGGGCTCAACAATTTGCTGTGTTGAAAATTCACCTTCATTTTTATGTTCTAGACCAAGTTGCTCACGAAGATTGCCTGTATTGGTACTTTGTGCTAATTCCTTGCCGTTATAATCATAAATGGTCGCATCGAGCACAAAGTTTTCTTTGACTAAATTATCTAAATTTTCAACGAGCTGATCGGATTTCGCATTATTGGTTAATAAAACTGAAAATAAATTGGCTTGCTGACGAACCAAAGTATGCGATAAATTCGCTACTTGATTCACACTTGAAAGCTGTGAACCAATCTTAAATTGTTTCACACCAAATAAAATCACCGCCATGGCTCCGATACAAAGCAGAATGATGAGTCCAAACATCAGTGATTTTTGAAGTTTTTCTTTAATTAATTGCACGTTGTTTTTCCATTTTTTCGCCAAGATCGGCTAGAATAGATGAGTATTCACAATTTACAGGATTTTCTATGCAAATTCAAAACCTTGCAAGCATTACTCAAAAATATCCCCAATTCCCCACCGCACTTTCGTCTGATTTGCCTCATTCCGATGAAACACATGCCTTTATTTTATACGGCACAACGCTGAATTTAGCGAAATTACTCGAATTCCAACAAAAGTGCGGTCAATCTTTCCTGTGTTTTGATGCATGGAACGTTGAAAAAAATACCGTTGTCCTTTTAAAAGGCGAATGGCTAACTGATTTTATTGTCCACGCTCATGACCTGCAATTAGACATCGCTAAACTGGATTTTGATACAAAATTATCAGAAAAAGGTTTATTGGTGATGGATATGGATTCTACTGCCATTCAAATTGAATGTATCGATGAAATTGCCAAACTGGCTGGCACAGGTGAATTAGTTTCTGCCATTACTGAAAGTGCCATGCGTGGCGAGCTCGATTTTGAACAAAGTTTGCGTCGTCGAGTGGGAACACTTAAAGGTGCACCAGAAAGTATTTTGCAGCAAGTACGTGAAAAATTGCCTTTAATGCCAGGCTTAATTGAAACCATTAAGACATTACAACAACATGGTTGGAAAACCGCCATTGCTTCTGGTGGCTTTACCTATTTCGCCGATTACTTAAAAAGTTTATTAAACCTCGACTTTGCGGCGTCTAATCAATTCGAAATTATTGATGGCACGCTTACCGGCAATGTAAAAGGTAGCGTGGTCGATGCACAATACAAAGCGAATACCTTGCAAAAACTCGCTGAAGAATTCAATATTCCTCGCAAAAACACCCTCGCCATTGGTGATGGTGCCAATGATTTGGCGATGATGAATGTTGCCGGATTAGGCGTGGCATTCCATGCCAAACCGAAGGTGCAACAACAAGCGCAAATTGTGGTAAACTTTGCTGACTTAACCGCACTTTTATGTCTTTTAAGTGCAAATGATCGAATTTAATTCATTTTGGGAGAAAATTTATGCCATCTTTTGACATCGTATCTGAAATTACTATGCACGAAGTGCGTAATGCGGTTGAAAATGCAAACCGCGTATTAAGTACACGTTATGATTTCCGTGGCGTGGAAGCCGTCATTGAATTAAATGAAAAAAGCGAAACCGTGAAAGTGACCACCGAATCTGATTTCCAATTAGAGCAATTAATTGAAATCTTAATTGGTGCGTTTGTAAAACGTGGCATTGAGCATAGCTCGCTGGATATTCCAACAGAAAGTGAACACCACGGTAAACTTTACACCAAAGAAATTAAATTAAAACAAGGGATTGAAACAGAGATGGCGAAGAAAATCACTAAATTAGTGAAAGATTCAAAAATCAAAGTTCAAACTCAAATTCAAGGTGAACAAGTGCGCGTAACCGGTAAATCTCGTGACGATTTACAAGCTGTTATTCAATTAGTGAAAGGCGCTGAATTAGGCCAACCATTCCAATTTAATAACTTCAGAGATTAATTTAATGAAAAAATATCTGTGGGTATTTTTGGCTGCAATTCCAGCATGTTCGCTCGCAAATGAGAATGCCATGAATCTCGGTGAGAGCGTCATTGATGTTGTAAAATGTGAAAGCACCAAAGGGGAAAAACTTTGGGTCGCGCTAAATAATCTTAAAACATTCACTTACATGAAAAATGATGTGAATGTGGCTCATCAAACGATAGATAATGCTTACTTACAAGCTTATGCCACAAAAGCGACTCTTTTTCTTCCACCAACAGAAAATAATCAGTTGTGGATGATAATAAAAGAGAGCGCAGCAGATAAGACGGGCATCAATCAAGTTACTATCGATTTGCGTAATGAGAAAGGTAAGCTAATTTCTCATGCTGCTTGCAAACGAAATGACGAGACTTTTTCATTATTAATGGAATCGAGTTTCGATATAAAAGAGCCTACCGATAAAATCCTTGAATTAATGGATCCCGCTAGCCCATAAAAACGAAAGAGCGGTCAAAAAACACAACATTTTTTAGCCGCTCTTTTTATTTGCGCTAATTAAGCTAATCTCGCTTTTGCTTCTGCAATCGCTTCTGCTACTCGAAGTGGTGAAACCCCACCTTTCGCACAACGTTTATCTAAACAAGATTGTAGTGAAAGAATGTCATATACATCATCCCCTACCACATCACTGAATTGACGGAATTCAGGAATGGTTAAGTCTTCCAAGGCTTTGCCTTTTTCAATGGCATAAACCACGGTTTCACCGACAATATGATGAGAATCACGGAATGGCACACCTTTTGCCACAAGGTAATCCGCTAGCTCTGTTGCATTTGAATAACCTTTTAAAGCGGCTTCACGAGTGCGGTCGGTATTCACTTTTAATTCATCTAGTACAAAAGTCGCCATATCTACGCAATCTTGCCAGGTATCTAACGCATCAAAGATCCCTTCTTTGTCTTCTTGCATATCTTTGTTATACGCTAACGGTAAACCTTTTAAGGTCATCAACATACCGGTTAATGCACCCATTACACGGCCCGCTTTACCACGAATCAATTCACAAGCGTCTGGATTTTTCTTTTGCGGCATTAAAGACGAACCTGAAGTCACACGATCTGACAACTCTACAAAATTCGCTTCACCACTGTTGAAAATAATCATATCTTCTGCGAAACGAGAAAGGTGAGCCATACTTAAAGAAGCCGTTGAAAGTAATTCCACAATATGGTCACGATCAGAGACGCTATCCAAACTATTACGCGTCGCAAAAGCAAAACCCAGATCAGCGGCTAATTGTTCACGATCGACTGCATAGGCTGTCCCCGCAAGTGCACCACTGCCTAATGGACAGCTATTCATGCGTTTATAAGCATCGGTAAGGCGTGAATAATCACGCTCAAACATTTCCACATAAGCCATACACCAATGGGCAAAAGTGATGGGTTGTGCACGTTGTAAATGGGTATAACCCGGCATCACCGCATCTTGCGTATTTTCAGCAGTTTGTACCAAGTGACGTTGAAGATTACGAACAGACTCTTGCAACTCGACTACACGCTGTTTACACCACATTTTAATATCAAGTGCAACTTGGTCATTACGGCTACGACCCGTGTGTAATTTTTTACCTAAATTACCCACTTTATCGATAAGTTTACTTTCCACCCAGCTATGAATATCTTCTGCATCATCTTGTAAAATCGCTTGTGGATTTGACCGCACTTCGATTAATAATTCATTTAAGGCAATCTCCAGCTGTTGTTGCTCTTCAACACTTAAAACACCAACATTAACTAAGGCTTTAGACCAACCAATTGAGCCTTCAATATCTTGCTCTGCCAGGCGATAATCAAAACGCAGGCTATCATTAAAATCTTTAAAACGTTTATCTGCCGCTTGTGTAAAACGACCACCCCAAAGAGCCATAAGTTATCCTTCTTTTAACTTTAACATTGATTAATTATTCAATTAT
The DNA here is from genome assembly GCA_905215245.1 of uncultured bacterium. Lineage (GTDB taxonomy): Bacteria > Pseudomonadota > Gammaproteobacteria > Enterobacterales > Pasteurellaceae > Haemophilus_D. The sequence continues at coordinate 6,454 of CAJMPC010000039.1, forward strand.
CACGCATAATTAATCAACATGCAATGATAATCTCTTCATGACCTGTTATTTTACCCTGTTTTTTCTAACAAAAACTAGACAGTATTAGATTTTAGTGGTAATTTACGCACCATTCTTAAGGGCATTGCCCACCATTCAAATATTTCAGTATTATCAACTCTTATTCGTTCCAACATTATTAATTATGCATCTTACAGAACTTAAAAATACGCCTGTTTCTGATCTTGTGAAACTTGGCGAAGAACAAATGGGTTTGGAAAATCTTGCCCGTTTACGTAAACAAGATATTGTTTTTGCTATTTTGAAACAACACGCCAAGAGCGGTGAAGATATTTTTGGCGGCGGCGTGTTGGAGATTTTACCCGATGGTTTCGGTTTCTTACGCTCCGCAGACAGTTCCTACCTTGCTGGTCCTGATGACATCTACGTTTCTCCAAGTCAAATTCGTCGTTTCAATCTACAAACTGGTGATAAAATCGAAGGCAAAATCCGTCCACCAAAAGAAGGCGAACGTTATTTCGCACTTTTAAAAGTCGACCAAGTCAACGATGACAAACCTGAAGTCTCTCGTAGCAAAATTCTTTTCGAAAACTTAACCCCATTACACGCAAATTCTCGTTTAAGAATGGAACGTGGTAATGGCTCAACCGAAGACTTAACCGCACGTATTTTGGATTTAGCCTCTCCGATTGGTAAAGGTCAGCGTGGTCTTATCGTGGCTCCGCCAAAAGCTGGTAAAACCATGCTGCTACAAAATATTGCACAAAGCATCACGCACAACTACCCAGAATGTGAACTTATTGTGCTTTTAATCGATGAGCGTCCAGAAGAGGTAACGGAAATGCAACGTTCAGTAAAAGGTGAAGTGATTGCTTCAACCTTTGATGAACCAGCCGCTCGTCACGTTCAAGTGGCTGAAATGGTTATCGAGAAAGCAAAACGTTCTGTTGAACACAAAAAAGATGTGGTGATTTTACTCGACTCTATCACGCGTTTAGCACGTGCTTACAATACCGTTACACCAGCGTCTGGTAAAATTCTTTCTGGTGGTGTGGATGCAAATGCGTTGCATAGACCAAAACGTTTCTTTGGTGCTGCACGTAACGTAGAAGAAGGTGGTAGTTTAACCATTATTGCAACTGCACTTGTAGATACCGGTTCAAAAATGGATGAGGTTATCTTTGAAGAATTTAAAGGTACTGGTAACATGGAATTACATCTTTCTCGCAAAATTGCAGAAAAACGTGTATTCCCTGCGATTGACTTCAACCGTTCTGGTACACGTAAAGAAGACTTACTTACCACACCAGATGAATTACAAAAAATGTGGATTCTACGCAAAATCCTTAACCCAATGGGTGAAGTGGAAGCGATGGAATTCCTCATCGACAAACTTATGGTGGCGAAAACCAACGATGAGTTTTTTGAAATTATGAAGCGGTCTTAATGTTGACCGCACTTAAAAACAAAAAAGGCTTGGAAAACCAAGCCTTTTTCTTTGCGAAATTATTCGCCCAAACGCTCTTTAATACGAGCTGATTTACCTGAACGTTCACGTAAGTAGTAAAGTTTAGCTTTACGTACTGCACCTTTACGTTTAACAGCGATAGAATCTACAGCTGGAGAGTGAGTTTGGAATACACGCTCAACACCTACACCGTTAGAAATTTTACGTAAAGTGAATGCTGAGTGCAAACCACGGTTACGAATTGCAATAACCACGCCTTCGAATGCTTGCAAACGACGTTTGCTACCTTCAACTACCCATACTTTAACTTCTAAAGTATCACCTGGGCGGAAGCTAGGTACGTTTTGTTTTAATTGTTCTTGTTCAAGTTGTTTGATAATGTTAGACATTGTTTGATCCTTTATTGATCCTAGATGTAACTGAAACTAACTGTTATGTTCGGCTTTCGCCTCTTTTAACAGCTTACGTTGTTCGTCAGTCAGAGCTAGGCCTTCTAAGAGCTCAGGGCGTCGGAGCCACGTTCTTTGTAGCGATTGTTTTAATCGCCATTTCCGAATTTCTTCGTGATGTCCCGACATCAGCACGGGCGGTACAGTTAATCCCTCTAACACTTCCGGTCTGGTGTAATGTGGGCAATCTAATAAACCATCAGCAAAAGAATCTTCTTCTGCGGAGGCTTGTTTGCCTAATACACCGGGAATAAAACGTGCAACAGCATCAATTAATGTCATTGCCGGCAATTCCCCACCGGTCAGAACGTAATCCCCGATTGACCATTCTTCATCAATTTCAGTTTGAATCAATCGCTCATCAATACCTTCGTAACGTCCACATACTAAAATCAATTTCTGATTTTGAGCAAGTTCGGTTACGCCGCCTTGATCGAGTTTACGTCCTTGTGGCGAAAGGTAAATCACCTTTGCGCCCTCTCCTGCCGCTGCTTTCGCAGCATGAATGGCATCCCGTAAAGGTTGTACCATCATCAGCATTCCCGGACCACCACCATAAGGACGGTCATCCACGGTTTTATGCTTGTCGAATGTAAAATCTCTTGGATTCCAGCATTCCACTTGCAGAAGATTATGTTTTACGGCTCTACCTGTAACCCCAAATTCCGTAATCGCTTTAAACATTTCGGGGAATAATGAAATCACCCCTATCCACATAAAAAGCCTACTACATTACGTTTGTGCATACTTGAGATTAGAAACCAGCGTCCCAATCCACTTCAATTGTTTTCGTGGTGAGATCGACTCTTTTAACTACTTGTTCATACAAAAACGGAATTAACCGCTCTTGTTTCCCAAAAGCATCTTTGGTATTGGCTTTAACCACTAACACATCATTAGAACCGGTTTCCATCATCTCTGTTACAGTTCCCATTGTATAACCTTCTAGGTTGACGACTGAACAACCGATTAAATCGTGCCAGTAATAATCCCCTTCTTCCAGTTCTGGGAAAACAGATAAATCCACACCAATTTCAACATTCGCTAAAGTTTGTGCGGCTTCACGATCATCAACGCCTTTTAATTTAACGATGATTTCGTGATTATGATGGCGCCAATTTTCTAATTCAGTTGGCTGCCATTCACCTTTGATTTTTAAAAACCAAGGTTGATAATCAAAAATGCTTTCAGCTTGTTCTGTTGATGAATAAATACGTAACCACCCACGGATACCGTAGGTTGAGCCTAATTTGCCCACAACTTCAATGCGTTGTTGTTCCATATTTTTCACCTATCTTAGTTTAAGAACTAAATCAAAAAGCGAGATTATGCTTTTTGAGCTTCTTTTACCAAAGTTGCAACACGGTCTGAAAGTGATGCACCTTGAGCAACCCAGTGGTTTACACGCTCAAGATCAACACGAAGACGCTCTGCGTTACCTTGTGCGATTGGGTTGAAGAAACCTACACGCTCAATGAAACGACCGTCACGTGGTGAACGACTGTCAGCTACTACGATTTGATAAAATGGGCGTTTTTTAGCTCCGCCACGAGATAAACGAATGGTTACCATAACCTTCCTCTAAATGTTTAATTACTAAAAGAATATTCTCAAACTCGAAAGTGATTTAAGAATATAGCTTACTTTTTTCTCTGTATATATAGACAAAAAGCCTGAAGATTTTACACTTTTTGAGCAAAAAAGCAAGCTGCTCGCCTATTTCAACAGAATAATTCACCATAAAAAATGACCGCACTTCATCACAAAGTGCGGTCAAATTTTCATTAATTTATTGGATTAATAAACCCCTTGTGCCAACATTGCATCGGCTACTTTTACAAAGCCAGCTACGTTCGCGCCCACTACATAGTTAATGTTTGCTTGGCCTTCTGCTGAACCGTATTTTTTACAGTTTGCATGAATATCTAACATGATGCGATGAAGCTGTTTATCCACTTCTTCAGCAGTCCAGTATAAACGTTGTGAACTTTGCGCCATTTCTAAACCTGATGTCGCAACACCACCCGCATTAGCCGCTTTACCTGGGCCAAATAATACACCAGCCTCTAAGAATGCTTCTGTCGCTTCGATAGTGGTTGGCATGTTTGCACCTTCTGCGACTAATTTCACACCATTTGCAATTAAGGCTTTCGCATCGGAGATTTCTAATTCATTTTGGGTTGCGCAAGGAAGTGCAATATCTGCTTTCACTTCCCAAGGACGTTTGCCTGCAAAATATTGAAGACCGAATTGTTTTGCAAACTCTTCTACTCGACCACGTTTTACATTTTTGAGCTCTAATAACGCTTCTAATTTTTCACGATCGAATCCTTCTGGTAAAT
>CAJMPC010000040.1:0-10703 GCA_905215245.1 uncultured bacterium
ACAAATGAGTTTTCTTGAGCGACTTTTTCATGCAATCTTGTTTGAAACCACGGTTGTGTTGCTTTCTGTTTTCGCTTTGTATTTCTTTACAGAAGAAAGTGTTTCTATTCTCTTTGGGTCCATGGTACTGGTTTCCTTAACCGCCATGCTATGGAACCTCGTTTTTAATTATTTTCTTGATAAAGTGTTTACGGGGCCGAGAGAAAAGCGAGGCGTCATATTTCGTACTTTACATGCCATTTCATTTGAAGTCGGTTTGCTTATTTTTACTGTCCCGATCATTGCCTACTTTTTAAAAGTGGATTGGGTCACGGCTTTTATGATGGATTTCAGCTTAACGGTGATGGTGACAGTTTATACCTTTATTTTTAATTGGGTGTATGATCACGCTCGATTGCTATTTATTAAGCGTGAATGATGCAATAGGTAAGAGAAGAAATAAAAAAGTGCGGTCAAAATCTCTGGTGTTTTTGACCGCACTTTAATTTTTTAAGGGCATTATAAAGCCCTTTTATTTCTTAAAGTTTTTCTACTAACTCAATGGCTGCACCGATGTAGGTGGCAGGAGTAAGTTGTTGTAAACGGGCTTTTTCATCTGCAGGGATATCTAGTTTCTCGATGAATTCACGCATTGCTTTTTCATTAACACGTTTACCGCGGGTGAGTTCTTTTAATTTTTCGTATGGTTTTTCAATACCATAGCGACGCATCACCGTTTGAATTGGCTCAGCTAAAACTTCCCAGTTTTGGTTGAGTTCATCACGGAGATGTTGTTCGTTCACTTCTAATTTGCTGATACCTTTACGCGTTGCAGCATACGCAATTAAGCAATAACCTAAGCCCACACCTAAGTTACGTAATACAGTGGAGTCGGTTAAGTCACGCTGCCAGCGAGAAATTGGTAATTTTTGACCAAGGTGAGTCATTACGGCATTGGCTAACCCTAAGTTACCTTCTGAGTTTTCGAAGTCGATAGGATTCACTTTATGTGGCATGGTGGATGAACCAATTTCACCCGCGATAGTGCGTTGTTTAAAGTGATTTAACGCAATGTAACCCCATAAGTCACGGTCGAAGTCGATGATGATGGTATTAAAACGAACCACGGCATCAAAGTATTCAGCAATGTAATCATGTGGCTCAATTTGAGTAGTGTATGGGTTCCAATCTAAACCTAATGAAGTGACAAATTCTTCACTGAATTTATGCCAGTTAATATTTGGATAAGCGGATAAATGCGCATTGTAGTTACCTACAGCACCGTTGATTTTACCCAAGATTTCATTTTGTTGGAGTTGTTTGAATTGGCGTTTTAAACGGTAAACCACGTTCGCCATTTCTTTACCCACAGTACTAGGAGAGGCAGGTTGACCATGTGTACGAGAAAGTAATGGGATGGTTTTGTATTCGTTTGCTAGACGGGTGATTTCATCAATCAGTTTTTGCCATTCAGGTAAGATCACTTCTTCACGCGCCGTTTTTAACATTAAGGCATGAGAAAGGTTGTTAATGTCTTCTGATGTACATGCAAAGTGAATAAATTCAGAGACTTTGGCTAATTCTGGTAAGGCCTCACTTTTTTCTTTTAAGAAATACTCAACCGCTTTTACGTCATGATTCGTGGTACGTTCAATTTCTTTAATACGTTCAGCATCTTGAAGACTGAATTCTTTCACAATTTTATTAAGGTAATCGTTTGCTTCTTTAGACAAAGAAGAAACTTCTTGGATTTCAGCGGTCGCCGCCAATTTTTGTAACCAACGTACTTCCACGGTGACACGGAATTTAAGCAAGCCAAATTCACTGAAAATACCACGTAATGCGGTGGCTTTATCTTGATAACGACCGTCAATCGGGGAAAGAGCGGTTAATGCGGAAAGTTGCATAAGAGTTCTCCAAGGATTAATTTAAAGTTAAGTAGAGTTGTCGTGCCGCTTGCACTAATTTTTTACGATGAAATAACAGTTGCCATTTGCTGCCGCCGACTTGACGCCACAAAACGGCAGAACGAATGCCGGCAAGTAAACACGCACGGATTTTGTCTTGCACGCTTTGTTGCTGTAAATGATATGCCGAACCAATAATGTGGATGCGTTTGCCTAAAGGGCTAATCGTATCGACATAAATGTTTGCCATGATAGAAAACATCTCATCATCAAATTGATTGTCGTGATAAGCAAGTTGCTCCGGTAAACGAGCAATACGGCGGCCAAGTTCTTGTTTGATTTCAGGTTGCTTGTTTAATTTGCTCTCTAACGCTAACAAGCTACCCCAATAATTTAATAAATTTTTGTCATTTAATTGGGTGAGTTGCTCGATAAGTGTGTTTAATCCCACTTTAAGATGTTGAACATCACCGCCAAATACGGCTAATGTATCTTCAGGTTGAGTAATGAGAAGAGAATGAATGGTGGTTTGGAATGCATCTTGATGATCAACTTCGCCTTTTTGTGCTAATTGACTGATTAATAAGACAGATTGACAAACACCGGCAAGTGCCAGAGCCATATCATTATAATTTTTCATTGGGATTATAAATTGTGAGCTGCAGAAATTTTTGGCGTAATATAGCATTTTTACACATTGTTTTGAACTCAATCATTAAAAAACGCCCTATCTTTTGTTATCATAGCGCCAATTCAGTTTACAGAATAAAAGGATAACCAATGACAAAACCAATTGTATTCAGTGGCGTGCAGCCTTCCGGCGAATTAACTATCGGGAATTATTTAGGTGCACTTCGCAACTGGGTGAAAATGCAAGAAGATTATGAGTGTATTTTCTGCGTGGTGGATTTACACGCCATCACTGTACGTCAAGATCCTGCAGCACTTCGCAAAGCAACGCTTGATGTGCTCGCCCTTTACTTGGCTTGTGGCATTGATCCGAATAAAAGCACGATCTTTGTGCAATCTCATGTACCAGAGCATACTCAACTAAGCTGGGTGTTAAACTGTTACACCTATTTCGGCGAGATGAGCCGTATGACTCAATTTAAAGATAAATCAGCACGTTATGCCGAAAATATTAACGTGGGTTTATTTGATTATCCCGTTTTAATGGCGGCAGATATCTTACTTTACCAAGCGAAAAGCGTGCCGGTAGGGGATGACCAAAAACAACATTTAGAAATCACCCGTGATATTGCCGCTCGTTTTAATGCGCTTTATGGTGATATTTTCACGATTCCTGAAATTTTCTTAGGCAAAGCCGGTGCGCGTATTATGTCTTTGCAAGATCCTGATAAAAAAATGTCTAAATCAGATGATAACCGTAATAACGTGGTGACCTTGCTTGAAGATCCAAAATCGGTGGCGAAAAAAATCAAACGCGCGGTAACAGACTCTGATGAACCGCCTGTTGTTCGTTATGATGTGAAAAACAAAGCGGGCGTGTCTAACTTATTAGATATCCTTTCTGCAGTAACGGATAAATCTGTGGCAGACCTTGAAAAAGAATTTGAAGGCAAAATGTATGGACACTTAAAAACAGCGGTGGCTGACGAAGTGTCAAACTTACTTGCGGGTTTACAAGAACGTTTCTATCAATATCGTAACGATGAAGCACTTTTAGACGATATTTTACGTCAAGGTGCAGAAAAAGCCCGTGCAATAGCGAAAGAAACCCTTGCCAAAGTGTACGAAGCCGTCGGCTTTGTCGCTGCAAAATAATTTTAAACTTAATAAGCCGTGTTATGTCACGGCTTTTTTAGATAAGGAGAAAAATATGGCCATTCAAACTGAAAAACCAATTGAATGTGTAGGTTGTAATACTTTCGATATGAAATCATTGTTTGATAACAGCGATTGTAGTTTACCTATCGAACAGTTTTACGCGACTCGTCAAGATGCAGAAGGTGCATTGGAATATTTCACGTTAAAAGCGCGTGATATCGAAAGTGAGCCTTGTCAAATTCAGTCTGAAATTCAACAGGTTGAAGAGGGATATGTACTTAAAGCGGTTTTCACATTCTGCTGCCAAGCGGAATTAGTGATTTTCCAAATGAAGCTTGTGTAAGTGATAACTTACTTTAGAAAATAGCGTTTTTTGTGACCGCACTTTCTGATATTTATGTTCCCCTGCATCGTATTATTCCTTTTTCTAATGTAGAAGGGCAGGGGAATCGTACTAGTATTTTCTTACAAGGTTGTAAGTTAAACTGCCTTTATTGCCATAATCCAGAAACCATTCCCCGTTATGCGGAAGGGGCTCATCAAGTCAGTTTGCAGTATTTGTATGAGCAAGTAATGGATGCGGTACCTTTCATTCGTGGTGTAACCGTTTCTGGCGGTGAACCCACCATTCATCATAAAAAGCTCGTTCCATTGTTTCAAAAACTACGTGAGGAAGGGCTAACTTGCTATTTAGATAGCAGTGGTTTCTTTGAATTTGACGCAATTCGTCCTTTAATTGATGTCACAGACAAATTTCTCTTTGATTTGAAAGGGGAAGGACTTGGCTTGCAAAGTTTATGCTTTGATAGACAAAATCGCCAAGGCATTGTCCCTAAAAATATCATTCCTACTCATCAACATATCAAGCAAGAAAATTTAGATCGCAATTTGAAGAACTTGGCGCAATTATTACCATTAAATAAAGTGGAAGAAGTGCGGTTAGTTTATGTGGCGAATTTTTTTGATGCAGAAAAGTTGGTGGAAAAAGTCGCTTCCTTATTGAAAGATTATCCGGATGTGTTGTTCAAAATTATTCGAATGCACACAAAAGGTGCTCGAGACGCTGAAGGGCTCAGCCCTTATGTCCCAACTGTTGAGCAGACCCAAGAACTTGAAAACTATGCAAAATCTTGTGGTCTGACCAAAATTGTGACCATTTTATAAGCAAACATATCGAAAAGTAGCAAAAATATTCCGACTTTTTACCGAAAAACAAGTAGAATAGGACAATTTTATTCACTTACTTATCTAACCAACCTAGGGGAAAAAAATGGGTATTTTAGGTAGCATTTTAGGCATTGTCGTATTACTGGCCATTGCCGTATTATTTTCAAATAATCGTAAGGCGATTAATTTACGTACTGTATTAGGGGCTTTGGCGATCCAAATCGGATTTGCGGCCCTTATTTTGTATGTGCCGTTTGGTCGAGATGCATTACAAGCGACAGCAAATGGTGTATCAAATGTTATAGCCTATGGTAATGAAGGGATTAACTTCGTCTTTGGTGGCTTAGCGGATCCGTCAAATGCCGGCTTTATCTTTGCGGTGAAAGTGTTACCAATCATCGTCTTTTTCTCTGGTTTAATTTCTGTGCTTTATTACTTAGGCATTATGCAAGTTGTCATCAAAGTGATTGGTGGTGCATTGCAAGCCGCATTAGGCACATCTAAAGCAGAATCAATGTCTGCAGCAGCGAATATTTTCGTTGGCCAAACTGAAGCACCGTTAGTAGTTCGTCCTTACATTAAAAATATGACCCAATCTGAATTGTTCGCTATTATGGCGGGTGGTACAGCTTCTATCGCGGGTTCAGTGATGGCGGGTTATGCAGGAATGGGCGTGCCGTTGACTTACTTAATCGCAGCATCTTTCATGGCTGCACCAGCAGGTTTATTATTTGCGAAAATTTTATTCCCACAAACTGAACAATTTAACGATAAACAACCTGAAACGGATGATAGCGAAAAACCGACTAACGTGCTTGAAGCCATGGCGGGTGGTGCGAGTGCCGGTATGCAATTAGCGTTAAACGTAGGTGCGATGTTAATCGCATTCGTGGGTTTAATCGCTTTAATTAACGGTATCTTAGGTGGCGTAGGCGGCTGGTTCGGTTACGGTGATTTAACATTACAATCAATCTTTGGTTGGATCTTCAAACCATTAGCGTACTTAATTGGTGTATCTTGGGATGAATCTGCAATCGCGGGTCAAATGATTGGTATGAAATTAGCCGTAAATGAATTCGTGGGTTACTTAGAGTTCGCGAAATACTTACAACCGGATGCTGCAGTTGTATTAAGTGAAAAAACTAAAGCAATTATTACTTTCGCATTATGTGGTTTTGCTAACTTCAGCTCTATCGCAATCTTAATCGGCGGTATCGGTGGTATGGCACCAAATCGTCGTGGTGATGTGGCTCGCTTAGGTTTAAAAGCAGTTGTCGCAGGTACATTAGCTAACTTAATGAGTGCGACTATCGCAGGTTTATTCATCGAGTTAAGCGGCGTAGCAATGTAATTAAAATGTGGTGAATTTTGACCGCACTTTATCTCTCAACACCACGAATCATTCGTGGTGTTGTACTTTAAAGCAAGCGAAAACGTTTGCTTAAATGACTTTTTATTTATCAACAAGAGGAAAAAACAATGACTCCACATATTAACGCTCCTGAAGGCGCATTTGCAGATGTTGTATTAATGCCAGGTGATCCGCTTCGTGCAAAATATATTGCTGAAACATTCTTAGAAGATGCGAAAGAAGTGACTAACGTTCGCAATATGTTGGGTTATACCGGTACTTATAAAGGTCGTCGTATCTCTGTTATGGGGCACGGTATGGGTATCCCATCTTGCTCAATTTATGCGAAAGAATTAATTACTGAATACGGTGTTAAGAAAATCATCCGTGTTGGTTCTTGTGGTGCTGTACGTATGGATGTTAAAGTACGTGATGTTATCATTGGCCTTGGTGCATGTACTGATTCAAAAGTAAATCGTATCCGTTTCAAAGATAACGATTTTGCTGCAATTGCTGATTTTGATATGGCACAAGCTGCGGTTCAAGCTGCAAAAGAAAAAGGTAAGCAAGTTCGCGTAGGGAATCTTTTCTCTGCAGACCTATTCTATACACCAGATTTTGAAATGTTTGATGTGATGGAAAAATACGGCATCTTAGGCGTAGAAATGGAAGCAGCTGGTATCTATGGTGTAGCAGCAGAATATGGTGCAAAAGCACTTTGTATCTGTACCGTTTCAGACCATATTCGTACACACGAACAAACTACTGCGGAAGAACGTCAATTAACTTTCAATGATATGATTGAAATTGCGTTAGAGTCTGTATTAATTGGTGATAAAGCATAATTTATCCGATTGATAGAAAAAACAAAAGAGCGGTCAATTTTAACCGCTCTTTTGTTTTTTCTACTTCGCTATTTTTCATACCAAATTCGGTTCACATAGAGCACCACTTTGCCCGAGGGTGTTTCCACATGAATTTCATCATCAACGCCTTTTCCAATTAAGGCACGTGCGACGGGAGAATCAATGGAGATCCAGTTTTTAGCGGGATCGAATTCATCGCAGCCAACAAGGCGATATTGCTTCACTTCACCTTCTTCATCTTCTAGCTCAACCCATGCACCGAAAAACACTTTGCCTTCTTGTTTTGGGTGGTAATCCACGATTTGTAACACTTCTAAGCGTTTGGAAAGGAAACGCACACGGCGATCAATTTCACGTAAGCGACGTTTACCGTAAATATATTCCGCGTTTTCACTGCGGTCACCAAGCGCTGCAGCATCTGAAACCGCTTGGGTAACTTTAGGGCGTTCTTCTTTCCACAAAAATTTAAGTTCTTGGTCAAGCGCAAGCCAGCCTTGACGGGTAATGTAATTTGATTTTGCCATGATAAAAATAAAAGAAATTTTTTTGAATTATATTTGAGCCTGTTGTCTAAAACCAGTATTCTATTCCCGTTTTTATCGAATCCTTTAATAACAAAGAAGTATGACAATGTTAAATCAACAAATTAGCCAAATTATTGCGGCAGAATTAACCGTTCAACCCCAACAAATCCTCGCCGCCATTCAATTATTAGATGATGGCAACACCATTCCATTTATCGCCCGTTATCGTAAAGAAGCCACAGGTGGTTTAGATGACACCCAACTTCGTCATTTTGAAACTCGTTTAATTTATTTACGTGAATTAGAAGATCGTCGTCAAACCATTTTGAAATCTATTGAAGAGCAAGGGAAATTGACCGATGAATTGCGTGACAAAATCCATGCAACACAAAGTAAAACTGAATTAGAAGATTTGTATTTGCCATATAAACCAAAACGTCGCACGAAAGGGCAAATTGCGATTGAAGCCGGTCTTGAGCCATTGGCTGATTTACTTTGGAACGAGCCAAAAAATGATCCTGAAACGGCAGCCGCGGAATTTGTAAATGCGGATAAAGGTGTAACAGACACCAAAGTCGCACTTGATGGCGCTCGCTATATTTTAATGGAGCGTTTTGCTGAAGATGCGGGTTTATTAGCGAAAGTCCGTGATTATTTAGCAAAAAATGCCGTTATTGTATCCAAAGTGATCGAAGGCAAAGAAACGGAAGGCGCAAAATTCCAAGATTATTTCGACCACCAAGAATTATTGAAAAATGTGCCTTCTCACCGTGCATTAGCCATGTTCCGTGGACGTAATGAGGGCATTTTACAATTAAGCTTAAATGCAGATCCCGATGCAGAAGAGGGAAGTCGTCAAAGTTATTGTGAAGAAATTATTCGTGATTATTTAGATGTGCGTTTTATGGGGCAGCCTGCGGATAAATGGCGTGAGCAAGTGATTGCGTGGACATGGAAAATCAAAGTTTCGTTGCATTTAGAAACGGAATTAATGGCAAGTTTACGTGAAAAAGCAGAAGAAGAGGCCATTGATGTTTTTGCTCGAAATCTGACCGCACTTTTAATGGCGGCACCAGCTGGCGCGAAAAGCACTATGGGCTTGGACCCAGGCTTACGTACAGGTGTTAAAGTCGCGGTGGTGGATAACACAGGTAAATTATTAGATACCACCACCATTTATCCACACACCGGGCGTGAAGCCGAAGCGCAAGTGGCGATTTTCAGCTTGATCCGTAAACATAACGTAGAGTTAATTGCCATTGGTAATGGTACGGCTTCTCGTGAAACTGAACGTTTTGCGAAAGAAGTCATTAAAGAAATCAAAGAAAATAAACCACAAACCGTTGTAGTGAGTGAAGCTGGCGCATCGGTTTATTCTGCTTCTGAATTTGCGGCAAATGAATTCCCGAATTTAGATGTCTCTTTACGCGGTGCGGTATCTATCGCCCGTCGTTTACAAGATCCATTGGCGGAGCTAGTAAAAATCGAACCAAAAGCCATTGGTGTAGGGCAATATCAGCACGATGTAAACCAAACCCAACTTGCGCGTAAACTTGATGCGGTGGTGGAAGACTGTGTAAACGCGGTAGGTGTGGATTTGAATACGGCATCCGCGCCGTTACTTGCTCGCGTGGCAGGGATGACGAAAACCTTAGCGCAAAACATTGTGGAATACCGTGATGAAAATGGTCGTTTTGAAAGCCGTAGCGAATTGAAAAAAGTGCCGCGTTTAGGGCCAAAAGCCTTTGAGCAATGTGCGGGTTTTATGCGTATTGCAGGTGGGAAAAATCCACTTGATGCTTCAGGTGTTCACCCAGAAGCTTATCCTGTGGTTGAAAAAATCTTGCAAGCCACCGCGCAATCTATTCAAGATTTAATGGGCAATGCGGGTGTGGTACGTCAGCTTGATGCAAAACAATTCATTGATGAGCAATTTGGTTTACCAACGGTTCAAGATATTTTCAAAGAGTTGGAAAAACCGGGGCGCGATCCGCGTGGTGAATTTAAAACTGCTGTATTCGCAGAAGGCGTGGAAGAAATCACTGATTTAAAACCAGGTATGATTTTAGAAGGTACCGTCACCAATGTGACCAACTTCGGCGCATTTGTGGATATTGGTGTTCACCAAGACGGTTTAGTACACATTTCATCATTAAGCGATAAATTCGTAGAAGATCCACATCAAGTGGTGAAAACGGGCGATATCGTAAAAGTGAAAGTCTTGGAAGTGGATGTGCCGCGTAAACGTATTGCGTTGACGATGCGATTAGATGAAAGTGCGGTCAAAAATGACGGCAAATCTGACCGCACTTTAAGCGCAAAACCAAGAAGTAATGCACCTCGCCAAGATCGTAATCCTAGAGGAAATAGTGCGATGGGTAATGCCTTTGCCGATGCGTTGAAAAATTGGAAAAAATAATTTCGTCATTTAGATGAACATTGTGGCCAAATAGGCGTACAATGAAGGGGATCTGGTCAATCATCCAATCCCCTTTTTTATTTCAACGAAAGGAATATTCTTATGGAAAAAGGTATTCTTGGGCCGCATGAAGGCAAGGAGCTGGAATTAATGTTAAGGGGCGAAAAGCAAGTGGCATTATTCAATCAGGAGCTCGGTATTCCTGACGCCTTTCTCCCTTATCTTGAGCAAGGAATGCTTCATTCAAAAACGGTGCAACGTCATGTAAATGATGTTTGCTTAACCGATTTTATTGTCTATTTACCCCAATCTCTTGCACTCGCTGAACAAATGGAAGTACTACTTCCTGCAAGCACGGTGAATGGTTTTGATCCAAAAGTGGAACGTGAAATCGGCCGAATTCTTGGTTACCGAGAAAAAGATATCGAATACTATATTCAGCATTTTCAAGATAATTTAGAAAAGTATCGGCAGCAGTATAGTTGATAAAATCCCAGTGTAAAATAAATCTGATAGTTCTTATGAGGTTAATCATAACTTTTCTATTGTATAAATAATCTTATCCTTTATTATATAAATCATACATATACACTATTTATAGGTTGTTATAGCTAGACTTATAAATAATGCAATACATTCAATACATAACCAATAAGAGAAAAAATGAACAAACAACAACTTGCGGCTAAAATTTGGCAATCG
>CAJMPC010000041.1:0-10699 GCA_905215245.1 uncultured bacterium
AAGAACCAAATTAGTTAAGCTTGTCGTTTGAACCACGCCATCTTCATCAGTGAAAGCTTTCGTTGTCCAATTGCTATTATTTAAGTTTAAGTTGAGCACGCTATTGCTGTCGGCAGTAGTAACTCCAGAAACAGTAGAATTATTAAAGGTTAGTTGGATGTTTTCTGTAAGGCTTTCTGTGCCACTTAACTTGATGCTTTCAGCACCAGTGAGCGCAAAACCACTTATTGTTGAGTTATTAAAAGTCGCAGAGAAGTGGCTGTTGATAACTTCACCCACCCCAGATCTTAAACCAATGATTCCACCTTGAGGAATTGAAACATTGGAATTATTAACGATCAATTCTGGTCGAGCTTGATTCTCCGCTTCATATACAAAAATAGAACTATCATTGTTTAATGTTAATTTACTCTTCTGATTCAGAGCAAATGCCTCTAATATGGAGTCTGGGTTGTTATCACTTATCAAAACTTTTGAGTTTTGCATGGTTACCGTTGAATTATTTAACTCAAATAAATAACCACTAGCATCTGCATTGTTAGGATTAGTAATACTATAGGTTCCACCATTGATTTCAGTTGTGGAATTAGTGATATTCATTACCGCAAAAGAATGATGTCTATTTGCTGGAATAGATAGTGAAGCATTAACATTATTTAATTGCCCGCTTGAGTTTGTCATCGTTACTGCAGATAGAGAACCCCATTCAGACTCATTTGTTGGACTGGTTGGATTAATCGAACATTGATTCAACACAACCCCACTTTGTCCAGTAATTGTCACGCCGCTACTATTACAAGCCACATCGGCTGCTAGCGCTGAATTTACCAATCCAAGAGCTGCAGCCACTAAACTCACTTTAAAAGTGCGGTTAAAAATTTTGTTGTTTTTCATATTAATTCCTTGGGATTATAAAAAAAGCCAACTTATTGAATAAGATGGCTTAAATTTTACCGATTTAATAATTAACCTGCAACAGCGATACGTTTCATATCTGTCATATAGCCACGTAACTCTTGACCAATTAATTCAACTGGGTGGTTACGGATTGCATCGTTTACATCGCGTAAAGTGATGTTGTCGATAGCAACTGCTGGTGTTGGTTCACCTAAGTCACCTTTTTGTAAGGTTGGAATGATTTCTTTAGCAAGAATAGGGGTCGCTACGTTAGAGAATAAGTAGTTACCGTATTCTGCAGTATCAGAAATGACCACGTTCATTTCGTATAAACGTTTACGCGCGATAGTGTTAGCGATTAACGGTAATTCGTGAAGTGATTCATAGTAAGCTGATTCTTCATAGATACCGCTTGCCACCATTGCATCAAAGGCTAATTCAACACCTGCTTTCACCATTGCTACCATTAATACACCGTTATCAAAGTATTCTTGTTCAGAAATTTTGATGCCATCTGCTTTTGGTGCATTTTCAAAGGCAGTTTTGCCAGTTGCTTCACGCCATGCTAATAAGTCTTTATCACCGTTCGCCCAGTCAGCCATCATAGTTGCTGAGAAGTGACCGCTGATGATGTCATCCATGTGTTTGTAATATAAGAAACCAAGGCTTTCTTTGATTTGCTCAGCAAGTTCAAATGCACGTAATTTTGCGCTGTTTGATAAGCGATCCATCATTAATGTGATACCGCCTTGTTTTAAGGCTTCAGTAATAGTTTCCCAACCGTATTGGATAAGTTTGCCTGCGTATGCTGGATCTTTACCGTCGGCAACTAATTTGTCGTAACATACGATTGAACCTGCTTGTAACATACCGCAAAGAATGGTTTGTTCACCCATTAAGTCAGATTTTACTTCTGCAACGAATGAAGATTCTAATACGCCTGCACGGTCACCACCAGTTGCTGCTGCCCATGCTTTCGCAATTGCCATACCTTCACCACGTGGGTCATTTGCTGGGTGAACCGCGATTAATGTTGGCACACCGAAACCACGTTTGTATTCTTCACGTACTTCAGTACCTGGACATTTTGGTGCACTCATCACCACAGTGATGTCTTCACGGATTTGCTCACCCACTTCAACGATGTTGAAACCGTGTGAGTAACCGAATGCAGAATCTTTTTTCATTAATGGCATCACATCAGCCACCACTTTAGAGTGTTGTTTGTCTGGCGTTAAGTTAATCACTAAGTCTGCAGTTGGGATTAACTCTTGGTAAGTGCCCACTTTAAAACCATTTTCAGTTGCACGTTGGAATGAAGCACGTTTTTCCGCAATCGCTTCAGGGCGTAATGCATAAGAAATGTCTAAGCCAGAGTCACGCATATTTAAACCTTGGTTTAAACCTTGCGCACCACAACCTACGATAACGATTTTTTTGCCTTTTAAGTAGTTGCAACCGTCAGCAAATTCGCTGCGATCCATAAAACGACAACGACCTAATTGATCTAATTTTTCGCGTAAATTTAATGTGTTGAAATAGTTAGCCATTTTTCATCCTTAATATGATGTTGATTAATGTTTGTATGAGGTTGTGTTTGAATATAGTTTTTTGTTGTGTCATGGATTATAAGATTTTTAATTATTGCGTAAAGTGATATTATTGACACTTAGTGTTGCATTTTTTGCAACGATATTTGCATTTTAGTGATACATATGAACTTTCAAGACCTTCAAATATTTCTTCATCTTGCGGACACACAAAATTTTGCTAAAACCGCTACGCAAAATCATATGTCGCCGTCTACGCTTTCACGCCAGATTCAACGAATGGAAGAGGAATTAGAACAATCTTTATTTATTCGTGATAATCGCCAAGTGCGCTTAACCGAACAAGGCGAGAAATTTCTGCAATTTGCGAAAACAGAATGGCAAAACTGGCAACAGTTTAAGCGTCAGCTGCGAGATAATTCAGCGGAATTAAGCGGAGAGTTGCGCTTATTTTGCTCAGTAACGGCTTCATACAGTCACTTACCACAGGTATTAGCCAAATTTCGTTCACGTTATCCGAAAGTTGAAATTCAACTAACTACAGGTGACCCAGCCTCTGCAGTGCAATTCATCCAATCAGAACAAGTGGATCTCGCTTTAGCGGGGAAACCGAATAATCTGCCGGCTGGGTTGGAGTTTTATAAAATTGATGATATTTCCCTTTCATTAATTGCGCCTCGAGTCGCTTGTTTAGCCACACAATTACTACAGGAAGAACCCATCAATTGGCAGCAAATGCCTTTCATTTTGCCGTTAGATGGAATGGCACGTCAGCGTATTGAACAATGGCTACGTAGCAAACACATTAAACATCCCAAAATTTATGCCACTGTGGCGGGGCATGAGGGTATCGTACCAATGGTGGCACTCGGTTTCGGATTAGCGATGTTGCCGGATGTGGTGATTGATAATAACCCTATGTCAAAAGACGTGTCTCGTTTAAATTTAGACAATCCCGTTGAGGCGTTTGATTTAGGGGTTTGTGTGCAAAAAAGAAATTTAGCGAACCCCCTAATTCGTGCATTTTGGGAGATGTTAGACTAAAATAATAAGCAGAATTAACCTAAGGATTTATTATGTTAAGAGGCATACTTATTTCACTTTTAGCCTCGCTTTTATTTGGCTATATGTATTATTTTTCCACGCTACTGAAACCGCTCAGTGGCACGGATATTTTCGGCTATCGAATGTTGTTTACATTTCCTTTCGTTGCCCTTGCTCTCATTATGTTTAAACAAAAACAAGCTTTGGTTGAGCATCTAAAACGCATTAAAAATCGACCGCTCTTTGCTCTTTCTTATATTATTTGTGGCGCATTAATGGGGTATCAAATGTGGCTCTTTTTGTGGGCACCCAATAATGGCAGCTCCTTAAGTGTTTCTTTTGGTTATTTATTGTTACCAATTGTGATGGTGGCCGCAGGGCGGATCATTTTTAAAGAACGAATTTCAACATTGAAATTCATTGCCGTATTAATTGCGGCAGTAGGGGTGATTTCTAACATCATTTTAAAAGGCGGATTATCTTGGGAAGCCATTGTTATCTGTGTGGGTTACACCGCCTATTTCTCCATGCGAAAAGCCTTAAAAAATATCGATCTTGGTGCCTTTTGCTTAGAAATGATCGCATTATTGCCGATTAGCGTTTACTTTGCTCTTCAAACCGATTTTGCCACCGTGCAGGAATCGAATCCTAATATTTGGGGATTATTGGTATTACTCGGGCTTATTAGTGGTGCGGCATTAATTGCTTATGTGATTGCCAGCAATATGCTGCCGATGAATTTGCTTGGCCTTTTAGGTTATGTTGAAACCATTTTGATGGTGATTATTTCATTTTTAATTGGAGAGGAAATGGATACGGACAGCTACCCATTATTCATTTGTTTAGTATTGGCGATGAGCCTGATTATTTTTGATGGCGTGTATAAACAACGCGCAAAGGGAAAAAATCATGTCGTTTAAAGAAATTAGCCCAGAGCAAGCGTGGGAAATGGTGCAAAATGGTGCCATGCTTGCAGACATTCGGGATCCACAACGTTTCACCTATTCTCATGCGAAAGGGGCGTTTCATTTAACCAACCAAAGCTTTTTACAATTTGAAGAACAGGTGGACTTTGACTCCCCGATTATCGTGAGTTGTTATCATGGCGTGAGCAGCCGAAGTGTGGCAACTTTCCTTGTTGAGCAAGGCTATGAAAATGTGTTTAGCGTCATTGGTGGGTTTGATGGCTGGGAGAAAGCCGGTTTACCAATAGAAACGGCTTATTAATATTTTTTGATTTAAAGTGCGGTGAAATTCACCGCACTTTTCTTTTTGTCTCGCTATTGTTTATCCACAATCGCTTTCAACATCGTGTAAGATTGGGCTTGCTTTTGTTCATCAAAAATATAGCTCACTGCCATAATTTCATCAAAATGTACTCGTTCACGTAATTGCTTGAGTTGAAAATCCACGCTTTCAGGACTACCGATAAGCGAACAAGCAGTCATTTGTTCCACTACTGCACGCTCTTGGTTGTAAATCGGGATTTCCTCGAAATCGACTGGGCCAAAGTGTGGTTTCTTTTGGGCGTGCATTTGAGTTTTCCAAACATCTTCTTCTGAAGCCATAGGCGGTTGTAAATTTTGTTGTGCGTTAGTCACCACGCTTAAGAAAAATAGTGTTTGTGTTGTCGCCAGTTGTTTCGCTTCTTTATCGGTTTCAGCAACAATCGCGTTCACACCTAAGATGACATAAGGTTCAGCAAGATAGGTAGAAGGTTTGAAGTTTTTGCGGTAAATCTCCACCGCCATTTCCATCATGCGTGGCGCAAAGTGTGAAGCAAAGGCATAAGGCAAGCCAAGCTCTGCCGCAAGATACGCACTTTCGGTGCTAGATCCTAAAATGTAAAACGGTATATTCAAGCCAGCGGAAGGATAAGCCGAAACAGGGTTGGAATCTTTAAAGTAACCGCGAAGTTCTGCAATTTCCGCAGGGAAATCCAGACTGTTTCGTCCACGACGAAGTGCTGCAGCCGTTTGCATATCAGTTCCTGGTGCACGGCCTAAACCGAGTTCAACACGGTTTGGATAAAGCGTCTCCAGTGTGCCATATTGCTCAGCCACCACATAAGGCGAATGATTCGGTAACATCACGCCACCTGACCCCACGCGCAAAGTTTTCGTATTAGCTAGCGTATGTTGAATTAAAAGTGCGGTCGCTGAACTCACCAAATTTTTCATATTATGATGTTCAGCAATCCAATAGCGTTCAATGCCAATGTTCTCAGCATGTTTTGCAAGATTTACCATAGACTCAACGGCTTGCAAATAAGTTTGTCCTTCTCGAACAGGGGCGAGATTAAGAATAGAGAGCTTCATTTTATTTCCTCATGATTGATTTGTTGAGCGTCATTATACGTGTTTTTTCTCGCAGAAATATCGATAAAATTGGAATAGACTGTTCCGAGAAAAGGAAAAATATTGCAAAATAGGCACAAATTCAGATGTATTCGAAAAAATGATTGTATTTAATAATATTTCCCTAAAGCGCGGGCAAACCGAATTGCTCGAAAATGCCACGGCAACCATCAATCCGAAACAAAAAGTCGGCTTGGTGGGGAAGAATGGTTGCGGTAAGTCTTCTCTTTTTGCCCTATTAAAAAAAGAATTAACGCCAGAGGGCGGCGAAGTCACTTATCCATCCAACTGGCGGGTATCTTGGGTGAATCAAGAAACGCCGGCATTGGATATTCCCGCCATTGATTATGTAATTCAAGGGGATCGCGAATATTGCCGTTTGCAGCAGGAACTTAATGAAGCCAATGAACGTAATGATGGCCATGCGATTGCGCGCATTCACGGGCAATTAGAAACCTTGGATGCTTGGACAATTCAATCTCGTGCAGCTTCCTTATTGCATGGTTTAGGTTTTAACCAAGAAGAAATCGCTCAACCGGTGAAATCCTTCTCTGGTGGTTGGCGAATGCGCTTGAATTTGGCGCAAGCATTGCTTTGTCCATCGGATTTATTATTACTGGATGAGCCGACCAACCATTTGGATTTGGATGCGGTTATTTGGTTAGAACGTTGGTTAGTGCAATATCAAGGCACCTTGGTATTAATTTCCCACGACCGTGATTTTCTCGATCCGATTGTGACAAAAATCCTCCATATTGAAAATCAGAAGCTCAACGAATACACGGGCGATTATTCTTCCTTTGAAGTGCAACGAGCAACCAAATTGGCACAACAAATAGCGATGTATCGTCAGCAACAACAAAAAATCTCTCATTTACAAAAATATATCGACCGCTTTAAAGCCAAAGCAACCAAAGCTAAACAAGCACAAAGCCGTATGAAGGCATTGGAGCGTATGGAATTGATTGCACCAGCTTATGTAGATAATCCTTTTACTTTTGAATTCCGTCCACCACTATCCTTGCCGAATCCTTTAGTGATGATTGAGCAGGCGAGCGCAGGTTATGGCAGCGGCGAAAGTGCGGTAGAAATTTTAAGTAAAATTAAGCTGAATTTAGTACCGGGTTCACGCATTGGTTTGCTCGGGAAAAATGGTGCAGGAAAATCAACCTTAATCAAATTGTTAGCCGGTGAGCTCACCGCCCTTTCCGGTACAGTACAATTAGCTAAAGGCGTGCAACTTGGCTATTTTGCGCAACATCAGCTTGATACGCTACGTGCAGACGAATCCGCTCTCTGGCACATGCAGAAACTCGCACCGGAGCAAACGGAGCAACAGGTACGGGATTATCTTGGGAGTTTTGCGTTCCATGGTGACAAAGTTAACCAAGCAGTGAAAGCCTTTTCCGGTGGAGAAAAAGCTCGTTTGGTACTTGCGCTAATTGTTTGGCAACGTCCAAACTTATTACTGCTTGATGAACCAACTAACCATTTGGATTTGGATATGCGTCAGGCATTGACCGAAGCGCTGGTGGATTACGAGGGATCTTTGGTGGTGGTTTCTCACGATCGCCACTTACTACGTAATACCGTAGAAGAATTCTATTTGGTACACGATAAAAAAGTGGAAGAATTCAAAGGTGATTTAGAGGATTATCAAAAATGGCTGAATGAACAAAATTGCGCACCAGAAAATAAATCCTCGGAGAAAAATGACGACAATGAAAATTCCATGCAAAACCGCAAGGAACAAAAACGTCGTGAGGCCGAACTTCGCCAACAAACTGCGCCTCTTCGTAAAAAAATCACTCAATTGGAGGAAAAAATGAATAAACATGCCTCCAATCTTGCGGAGATTGAAAGCCAATTGGCAGATTCCGAACTGTACAGCGCAGAAAATAAACAAAAATTGACCGCACTTTTGGCACAGCAAGTAGAGGTGAAGAAAGCATTGGAAGAAGTCGAAATGGATTGGTTAGCGGCCCAGGAAGAATTGGAAGCAATGCTACAAGCATAGGGACAGCGTATGAGTCAAAGTCTTTTCCAACACACAAAACACGAAGAATATTGCCCACAATGCGGCGCGCCTTTACAAATGAAACAGGGTAAAAAAGGACTGTTTTTAGGTTGTACCGCATATCCCGCCTGTGATTATTTGCGCCCCTTGCATAAGGTGGAACATAAGGTGTTGAAAGAGCTTGATGAAACCTGTCCGCAATGTGGCAACCCACTCCAACTCAAACAAGGTGCCTTTGGCATGTTTATTGGCTGCAGCCATTATCCCGATTGTGATTTTGTGGTGCATGAGCAACAGGATGAAGAACAATCCATTGACTGCCCAGAGTGCCATAAAGGGCATTTAGTTGCTCGTCGCGGACGACAAGGGAAAATCTTTTATGGCTGCGATAACTTTCCCCATTGCAAATTTTCCTTGCCCGCAAAACCCTATGCTATTCCTTGTCCACAATGCCATTTTCCACTAGCACTATTAAAAAGTGAAAATGCCGAACACCAAGTGTGGCAATGTGCAAATAAAAGCTGTCGATATATTTTTGAGAACGAAAAATGAATGTACAACAAATTGCCACCCGTTTAATGCAAGATGAAGTGGTTGCCTATCCTACTGAGGCAGTATTCGGTTTGGGCTGTAATCCGCTAAGTGAAAGTGCGGTCAGAAAATTGCTCGATTTAAAACAACGTCCAATTGAAAAAGGTCTTATTTTAGTCGCACCGAGCTTGTATTTTTTACAGCCCTTTGTTGATTTTTCTCATTTATCAGACGAACAACTTGCGCGTTTACAGGCACAATATGAACATCCAATCACCTGGGTGGTGCCGGCAAAGGCAGAAGTCCCACATTTTCTGACGGGGCAATTTAATAGCATTGCGGTGCGTTTATGTACTCATCCTGCCGTCAAAGCCTTATGCGAAAAAACAGGCTTTGCCCTCACCTCGACCAGTGCGAACTTAACCGGTCAATCACCTTGCTGCAGCGCAGATGCCGTGCGTTCCCAATTTGGGGCAGATTTCCCCGTGCTTGATGAAGCTGTTGGTCAAGCACAAAATCCATCGGAAATTCGCGATTTGCTCACAAACCAACTATTCAGACAAGGATAAGATATGCAGCACTATGCCGTTTGGGGCAATCCGATTGCCCAAAGTAAATCCCCGTTGATTCATCGCTTATTTGCCAAGCTAACCCAGCAAACGATGGAATATGTTGCCAAATTAGGTGATCTTGAGGATTTTGAGCAGCAATTGCAGGCCTTTTTTTCTGAAGGAGCACAAGGTTGCAATATCACTGCACCATTTAAAGAACGCGCCTATGCGCTCGCTGACGAACATAGCGAACGGGCGAAACTGGCAGAAGCCTGTAATACACTAAAAAAATTATCTAACGGCAAACTCTATGCGGACAATACCGATGGCATTGGTTTAGTGACAGATTTACAACGCTTAGGTTGGATTCAGCCACAACAACGCATTTTAATTTTAGGTGCCGGCGGAGCAACCAAAGGAGTATTACTGCCTTTATTGGAAGCACAGCAGCAGATTGTCTTGGCTAACCGCACCCTAGAAAAAGCACAACAACTGGCAGATAAGTTCAAGCCTTACGGCACAATTGAAGCTGTCGCGATGGGTGCGATTCCCGCGCAAACCTACGATTTAGTGATCAATGCAACTTCGGCCGGATTAAGCGGACATACCGCCGCTGTTGATGCCTCAATCTTATCAGAGGTCCACGCCTGTTATGACATGCAATATGCCAAAGGCAGCGATACGCCTTTTATTGCCTACTGTAAATCCTTAGGTCTGAATAATGTCAGCGATGGTTTTGGTATGTTGGTGGCGCAAGCCGCCCATTCATTTTGTTTATGGCGTGGGGTAATGCCCGATTTTGTCGCAATCTATGAACAACTCAAAAAGGATATGGCATGAGTACAAGATGCCCTTGGGTGGGTGAACTTCCAATTTATATCGACTACCATGACAAGGAATGGGGCAAGCCACAATTTGATAGCCAAAAGCTATTTGAAAAAATTTGTTTAGAAGGGCAACAAGCGGGGCTTTCCTGGATCACCGTATTGAAAAAACGCGAAGCCTATCGAGCAGCCTTCCATCAATTTGACCCAGCCAAAATCGAGCAAATGACCGAACAGGATATTGATCGTTGCATGGAAAATACCGGGCTTATTCGCCATCGGGCAAAACTGGAAGCCATTGTGAAAAATGCCAAAGCCTATCTAGCCATGGAAAAGTGCGGTGAAAATTTCAGTGATTTTGTGTGGTCGTTTGTGAATCATCAACCAATTATCAATGATGTACCCGATATTTCTGTGGTACCCGCCAGAACTGAAACCTCAAAAGCAATGTCAAAAGCGTTGAAAAAACGTGGTTTTGTCTTTGTTGGCGAAACGACATGCTATGCCTTTATGCAATCAGTGGGATTAGTCAACGACCATACAAATAACTGTTGTTGTAAATGATGTTCCAGTATAATCCTCCTAATTTCATCTGAATAAGAGCTGAATTATGAATAAAAAATATACCTTAATTTCAATCTCAATTCTGACCGCACTTTATAGTCAACAAAGTTTGGCAGATCTGCATGCTCAATGTTTACTTGGTGTGCCTCATTTTACTGGTGAGGTCGTGAAAGGAGATGTCAATAATTTGCCGGTTTATATTGAAGCAGATAAAGCAGAGATTAATCAGCCAACTCAGGCGATTTATCAAGGTAATGTGGATTTGAAACAAGGAAACCGCCATCTGGTCGGAAATTCAGTTGAAGTTAAACAAACAGGGGAAGGCAAACAAGCACAACGTTGGGCTTATTTACGTGGTGGATTT
>CAJMPC010000042.1:0-10542 GCA_905215245.1 uncultured bacterium
CTTGAAAGAAGAAGGTTATTTCGATGATAGCAGTGAAAAACTACACGCTATCATCGAAATAACCTTCTTCTTTCAAGTTAGCAATAAAGGTTGAGAATACCGCTTTATCGAAGAATTCTGGTGCATTAATACCATGCAATACAGAAAGACGTTGTGCTACCAATTGACTTTCTTTCTCTAATAAACTACGAGCAATTTCAGGCTCCTTACGCAAAATACTTACAGTAATGTAATAACGCTGTAATATTTCACGCATACCTGCTGACCAAAGTTGTAAAATACGCACTTTAGAGCGGTGGATAGATAAGAAATTATCATTGGCTTGGATAACCTCTTGACGCGCAAATTCATCAATAATGGCTTTAATTTGTGTATCTAATTCTTCTTCAGTGAAATGAAGGAAGAGTTCGCCTTTTAAGAATGGATAAATTTTACGTACCGCATCCAATAATAAATCTTTTTGGATTGCTTCATAATGTAAAACGATACTCGCAACAAGTGAAGGCAACACAAATAAGTGTTGAATATTATTACGGTAATACGTCATGAGAACAGCAGAATTACGTTCTAAACGAATAATTTCCCCAAAGTTATCTTTTTCAACTAATACACCTACGCGATCTAAGCTTAATACGTGGTCAAGCATCGCTTTTGGTGTATCAGTTGGGAGTACCACATCAGTAGAATACGGTACATTCTTTAACATTTCTTGATAACTAGAGAGTTGTTCTAATAACTGTTCATGAGAAAGTGCACGCTGACGAGAAGAGAGTAGAGCGGTTCCTACTAAATTCATCGCATTAACTGCAGCAGCTTTATTAATATTCACCATCACTTGATTAGAAACAGATCCAACTGCATGGTTAAACCAGTGTGGTTTATCTTCATGATGTTGTTCTTTCCATTCTGGATAATGGTGATTGAGGTAATTGGAAAGCGTGATTGGCTCACCGAAATTCACAAAACCTTGACCTAAATTACGTAATTTTTTAATCACACGTAAAACTAAGCCAGCATTTTCTTTTTCTTTCGCTGCGCCACGTAATTCTTTTGCGTAAGTGTCCACTTCTAATACGTGCTCATAACCGATATATACTGGCACTATAGAAATTGGACGCGTTTGATTATGTTGAAGCGCTTGTAGTGTCATCGACATCATACCGGTTTTTGGTGCAAGCAATCGACCTGTACGAGAACGACCACCTTCAATGAAGTATTCGACGGAATAACCGCGGTGGAATAATTCCCCTAAATACTCACGGAAAATTGCAGAATAAAGGCGGTTACCTTTAAACGTACGGCGAATAAAGAATGCCCCCCAGCTACGGAATAAAGGACCCGCTGGCCAGAAGTTTAAGTTGATCCCCGCTGCAATGTGTGGTGGTACAAGGCCTTGGTGATAGAGCACATAAGAAAGTAATAAATAGTCAATGTGACTACGGTGACAAGGTACATAAACAATCTCATGACCTTCTAGCGCTAATTTACGTACGCGATCTGCATTTTGTACATCAATCCCAGAATACAGTTTGTTCCATAACCAACGCAAGAAACGATCTGCCGCACGAAGGCTGGAATGGCTTACATTCGCAGCGATTTCATGAAGAATTTTTTCGGCTTCAGCATAGGCTTTCTCGCGGCTGATATTTTTTGATTTTGCCTCATCTTCAATCGCATTTTGAATTGCTTGGGAATTTAATAGTTTATTAAACATCGCTTCGCGGTTTGGCAAACGGGGACCAGTAGCGGAAATGCGTTGTTTAGCAAAGTGCATTTTAGCCACGCGAGCCAGTTTTTGTGCAATTTTTTCATCTGAACCGTGCTCATTTACCATGTAACGCAAAGAAAGCGCTTGAGAAAAACGCACAAAAGTATCACGTCCAAACCAAATCGCAGCAAAGGTTTTTTGAATGCCATTCAATAAACGCAGATTCGGTAAGCTTGCTTTATCTTCTTTACCTGGTGAACGTCCCCAAAGTACAGAAACAGGAATGAGTTGTACATCTAAATCGGCTGCATCACGGTGTAGTTCTAAGTATTTATTGAAGACTTTAGCGGTTTCATCTTTTGCGCCTTTTGATTTAAAAAAGCGGCGACCTTCATCTAAATAGACATAACGTGGTAATGCTACGCCATCAATCACATTCTTTTCAGCCGGATCAGGCAAACCTACACTCAAACAGTTACGACGGAAAATCACGAAGTCAGTTTGAGAGGTATAAGGTAAAACATAAAGAATAGGTTGATTGATATTGAGTTGAAGCTCTTCGATGGGTTGAGCAGGAATAGGATTATTTTTTACTAAAACCGAAAGCGGTAATTCTAATAATTTACGATAAGTACTTACGATGCCAGACATAATTAATATTCTCTTTTTGTTAGACATTTCTAGGTATTGTCAGGCATTTTAACACATTCGACCAGTCAAATTCTAAAAATTTACATTTGAGATTTGTGATGAACACTCAAAAATATGAAAAAAATTGACCGCACTTTTATCGCTAGAAAATAGTTGTTGCAATCGTCAACTTTCTGTATATACTAACAGTTATTCTGTATAAAGTAACAGGAGTGTATATGAGACCATTAACTGCCAGACAACAAGAAGTGCTGGAACTCTTAAAGCGCCATTTAGAAACCACGGGTATGCCGCCAACTCGTGCAGAAATTTCTCGTGAATTAGGCTTTAAATCCCCTAATGCGGCGGAAGAACACTTAAAAGCACTTGCTCGTAAAGGTGCAATTGAAATTGTCGCGGGGGCTTCTCGTGGTATTCGCATTATTGATGACAGTGCAAATGATGAGGAAGAAGAAGGCTTACCGCTCATCGGTCGTGTGGCCGCAGGGGAACCGATTCTGGCTGAGCAACATATTGAAGGCACTTATCGTGTTGATGCTAATATGTTTAAGCCACAAGCTGACTTTTTATTAAAAGTATATGGTCAATCCATGAAAGATATCGGCATTTTAGATGGCGATCTTCTTGCCGTGCATAGCACAAAAGATGTGCGAAATGGACAGATTGTTGTTGCTCGAATTGAAGATGAAGTCACAGTAAAACGCTTAGAACGTAAAGGTTCAGTTATTTATCTGCATGCAGAAAATGAAGAGTTTCAGCCGATTGTCGTTAATCTTGAAGAACAACCTCATTTTGAAATTGAAGGGATTGCAGTAGGGATTATTCGTAATAACGCTTGGATGTAATGATGAAAGTGCGGTGAGAAAATAAAGTGTTTTTTGACCGCACTTTGTCTATTCTGGCTATTTGCCATTCGGCTTATTGCTCTCTATAATGCCAAAAAATTTTCAAATCAAGGAAGAAAACATGCAGTTTTCCAAAATGCATGGCCTTGGCAATGACTTTGTCGTTGTTGATGCTGTAACGCAAAATGCCTATTTTACCCCTGAAACCATTAAACGCTTAGCCGATCGTCATCGTGGTATTGGTTTTGATCAGCTTTTAATTGTTGAGCCACCTTATGATCCAGACTTAGATTTCCATTATCGTATTTTCAATGCAGATGGCAGTGAAGTGTCGCAATGTGGAAATGGGGCAAGATGTTTTGCGCGTTTTGTGACTTTAAAAGGGCTGACTAATAAAAAGGATATTGCAGTAAGCACACAAAAAGGAAAAATGGTTTTAACGGTGAAAGAAGATGGGCAAATTCGCGTCAATATGGGCGAGCCGATTTGGGAACCCAATAAGATTCCTTTTACTGCCAACAAATTTGAAAAAAACTATATTTTACGTACCGATGTTCAAACGGTGCTTTGTGGTGCAGTATCAATGGGCAATCCACATTGCGTTGTTCAAGTGGACAATATTGAAACGGCCAATGTAGCAGAGTTAGGTCCATTATTAGAAAATCACGAACGTTTTCCGGAAAGGGTAAACGCTGGATTTATGCAAGTCGTCAATCGTAACCACATTAAATTGCGTGTATATGAACGTGGTGCAGGTGAAACGCAAGCTTGTGGCAGTGGGGCGTGCGCGGCGGCGGCTGTTGGGATTATGCAAGGTTTGCTTGATAATAAAGTGCAAGTTGATCTACCTGGTGGTAGCTTGATTATTGAATGGGAAGGCGTTGGCTCTCCACTTTATATGACGGGTGATGCGACTCATATCTATGATGGAAACATTCACCTTTAATCTCGTCTAATCGAATAAAAAAATGCGTGGAGAATATCCACGCATTTTTATTTACTTTTCAATTTTCACTTCACGCTGATTTAATGGCTGCGTTGGGCGGTTGTTTTTCCCTTCCATTTCTTCTATTGCGGCAATTTGTGCTTTGCTTGCTTGAATTGGTGATTTAAAAATGGTCCAAGCCACGTTTTCACTACAAGGTGGAGTAGTGAGCGATCCATTTAAGCGGAAGCGTGCCATCTCTTTTGGCATTAGCGCTTTAATATCAATCTGTTGAGCCAATTTTTCTTTTTGTCCAACGGTGAGTTTTTTCTCAACTACTGGCGCTAATGCTGGATTAGCTTTACCTTCATTCACCATTACTGCAATTACGGCTAACGATTTATCTTCACTTTGATGCACAAAATGAATCTCTAAAGGATAATGTTTGCGTTTAAAAGTATGTTCACTTGGTGTGTGAAAGTGAAATTGTTTTAAATAAAATGGTTTATCGTTGAGCGTAATAAATGGTGCATTTTCTTGTGCAACACTGACTTGCACGGTATGTCCATTGTTTTCTACTTGATAAGCCGCAGGGAAATAATCCATTTTAAGTGATTTTTTTGCCACTTTCATGCTGTTATCTGCTTCAAGATTAACAGGCGACTGAACCTTCCCTAGCTTACAGGTTTGATATTCGGTGAGTAAATCACCCCAATGTTCAGGGCTTTCTTTCCCATTATAAGACCAATGCGCTTTATACGTTTGGGCAAATGATGTTGCGCTTAATGCGATAAGTAAGCTAGAAAGCAATAGACGAGTCTTCATAAGGCACCTCTCCTTTTTTGTGGTATATGCCTCATCGATTCTAATGGTTCTGTATGATAACTTTTTGATTTTGGTCAAGTTTTGTTTGAGTGTTTAACTCATCGTATGAGTGGGGAGTACTAAAAAAAGTCGTCTATTCTGACCGTACTTTTTTAGCGCTGACAGAGTCGTTCTCTCAGATTTTCTGCTGTTTTGCTGGTTTTAATTCGCTCAAAAACGATGTTCGCTTCAGGATATTCTTTATTGAGATAGCGTAGCCATTGTTTGATGCGGGCAACATGATAAAAACCAGAATCATGGAAGTTTTCCATTTCCGCATATTTTTGCAAGATTTTTTGAATATCCACCCAAGGCATTTTTTCGCAATTTTGTTTGAGTACAAGGCTTAAGTTTGGGATATTTAATGCACCACGCCCGACCATTAGATCTTCGCAACCTGTCGCTTTTAAACATGCTTGACCATCTTCCCAACGCCAAATTTCACCATTAGCAATCACCGGGATCGTTAAGCGAGATCTCACTTCACCGATTTTTTCCCAATTGATGCGATCGGCACGATAGCCATCGGCTTTGGTTCTGCCATGAATGGTGATTTCAGTCGCGCCACCTTGTTGTACGGCGTCGGCAATTTCAAAAGCCTGTGAAGTGCAATCCCAACCTAATCGCACTTTCACACTGACAGGTAAATGACGAGGTACGGTTTTTCGTAAGGCTAGAGTCGCTTGATAAATTAGTTCTGGTTGCTTGAGAAGTGCTGCACCTCCGTTACTGCCATTAACGGTTTTGGATGGGCAGCCACAATTTAAATCAATACCATGTGATCCAAGCTCAATGGCGCGATTGGCATTTTCAGCAAGACAGTTCGGATGTTGACCTAAAAGTTGGACACGAACGGGTGTTTTAGAAGGTGTAAAGCCCTGATTTTTGAGTTCAGGGCAAAGACGATAAAAGACTTTTTCAGGTAAGAGTTGATCCACCACGCGGACAAATTCGGTGATGCAGAGATCATATTCATTCACTTCGGTTAAAAGCTGGCGAACGAAAGGATCAAGCACCCCTTGCATGGGGGCGAGGATAACACGCACTATTTCCAGCCTTTCACTTTGCAAATTAAATCGTAAGCGGCTTGGATTTGCTGCGCCTTTTCTTTAGCCATTTCCATCATTTCTGGCGGTAAGCCTTTAGCAACTAATTTATCTGGGTGATGCTCATTCATTAAACGACGATATGCACGTTTTACCGCATTGCGATCATCACTTTCACTCACGCCCAATACTTTATAAGCATCGCTTAATGTAGGGCCTGAAGATTGTTGGTATCCGCCCTGTTGTTGGTATTGGTAACCACCTTGCTGTTGATAACCGCCTTGTTGGTATTGGCGATAGAATCCACCTTGGGTAAATTGGCGAGCCGCAATTTCCATTGCCAGCATTTGCTCAAACTGCATACGGGAAAGACCAAGTTCTTCGGCTACCACATAAAGCACTTCTTTTTCTGACTCATGTAATTGAGAATCAGCAAAGGCAGCCTGCACTTGCACGTGTAAGAACATTCTCAGTAAGTCAGCACGTTGTCCACATCCAATGCGGAATTCACGAATCACCTGGCGTAAAGGGAAATCGGCTTCTTTACCGCGACGAAAGGCCTCTTGAGCGAGTTTGCGATGGCTCTCATCTAATTGCATCTGGTTCATCAACTGATTCGCCAGTTGAATATCTTCTTCCGTCACACGACCTTTGGATTTACTTAAATGCCCAAGTACCGCAAAAGTAGTTTGCATAAAGAGCGCTTGTCGAGTCGTTTTTTTCTTAAAAAAGCTAGAGTTAACCGAACCAAGCTCATAGAGTTTTTTATCTGCGATGGAGCCTAAAATAAGTCCAGCGATAGCGCCGAAAAAGCCCCCCCATTTAAAACCGAGAAAAACGCCGATAATCTTTCCAAAAAAATACATTCTTTTCCCCTAAAGTGCGGTCAAAAGGTCTTTTGACAATAATGGGCAGACGCTAATGTCTGCCCTTACATTAATATGGCTTTATTCTTATTTTTCAAGTGATGAATTACACACCATAACTTTCACGATAAGCCCGCATCGCAGGTAAATATTGCTGATAATCGGGTTCTTTTTCAATGAATTGCATTAAATCATCCAAATCAATAATGGAAAGCACTTGGCATTGATAGTCGCGTTCCACTTCTTGGATGGCAGAAAGTTCCCCTTTGCCTTTTTCCTGACGATTTAATGCAATAAAGACAGCGACTAATTTCGCGTGATTGGCTTCAAGAAGTGCCATGGATTCACGAATGGCTGTGCCAGCTGTAATGACATCATCGACTAACAACACATTGCCTGTTAATGGGCTACCGATCAAATTACCGCCTTCACCGTGATCTTTGGCTTCTTTGCGATTAAAGCAAACAGGTGTATCACGGTTAAATTGATTGAATAGTGCAATGGAAACGCTCGTCGCAATCGGAATGCCTTTATAGGCAGGTCCAAAAATGACATCAAAATCGACCGCACTTGATTGAATTGCTTTCGCGTAGTATTCACCTAAGCGAGCAAGATCTGCGCCAGTACTAAACAATCCAGCATTGAAAAAATAAGGACTTTTTCGACCTGATTTTAGGGTAAATTCACCAAATTTGAGCACTTGGCGACTCAACGCGAATTTAATAAATTCGATTTTGTAGCTTTCCATTTTTTGTTCCTATAAACCTAATGCTTCACGTTGTGCAGCGAAGATTTGTTCGCAGCCTTGTTTTGCTAAGCCTAATAAGGTGAGTAATTCTTCGTGGCTGAATGGTTCACCTTCTGCAGTACCTTGCACTTCGATCATGCGACCATCTTCCATCATCACAACATTCATATCTGTTTCAGCGGCTGAATCTTCTACATATTCCAAATCACACACGGCTTCACCTTCAACAATTCCAACCGAAATTGCCGCAACCAGACCTTTGATTGGATTGGTTTTTAATGTGCCGTTAGTGATTAAACCATTGATAGCATCACATAAAGCCACTGCTGCACCAGTGATAGAAGCGGTTCTTGTACCGCCATCCGCTTGAATCACATCGCAGTCTAAGGTAATAGAACGTTCGCCAAGGGCTTCTAAGTCAACCATTGCACGTAATGAACGTGCGATTAAGCGTTGAATTTCCATGGTACGTCCACCTTGTTTGCCTTTTGCTGCTTCACGTTGCATACGGCTGTGTGTAGAGCGTGGCAACATGCCATATTCTGCTGTCACCCAACCTTGATTTTGCCCTTTTAAGAAACGCGGTACGCTTTCATCAACACTCGCCGTACATAATACTTTGGTATCACCAAATTCAACTAATACTGAGCCTTCAGCATGTTTCGTGTAATTACGGGTGATTTTAATTGGACGAGATTGATGATTTTCACGATTATTTGGACGCATTCTGAATTCCTTTATTTTTATTGATAAAAAAGCGTGCCTATTTTAGCACGCTTTTCACTGTTTTATGGATTTGCTTGTTCAAACTTACGAATTTTATTAAAGACATCTTGTAAATCCGTACCATAATTAATTTTTTGCAATTCAGGCACAGAGTTAGATTTCACTAACATTCTAAGGGGTTGGAACTGCATATTGCACAAGTAGATTTGTTGATGTGGCAACATATGCTGTACAAAGTGAGTGAGTGCATGAATGCCCCCTGTATCGAGCACAGTCACAGCATCGCATTGCAATACGATATGTTTAATCTCGTGATCGGTATGTACGGTTTTATCGTGTAAATCCGCAAAGAGTTTATCTGCCGCCGCAAAGAACAATGGACCACTAATACGATAAGCTAACACATCATTCAGATCTTCTGGTGCAGGTTGTTCAATGGCTTTTGTCATTTCTGCAATGATGCGGATAAATAAGAGGCTCGCCAATAATACGCCGACTGAGATGGCAATCACCATATCGAATAATACGGTGAGAATTAGGCAAGTGAACAATACCGCAATTTCATTTTGTGTGGAACGACGAGCCAAACGAATAATTTCAGGCACGTTTGCCATATGCCAAGCCACCATTAACAACAATGCAGCCATGGAGGAGAGTGGCAAATAAGATAGAGCATTCGCAAAGAATAACAGTGAAAATAAGACTAAGAGTGCATGAACGACACTAGATATTGGTGATACCGCACCCGATTTCACATTAGCGGCTGAACGCGCAATGGCTGCGGTTGCGGTAATCCCGCCTAAGAATGGCGAAACAATATTCCCTAAGCCTTGAGCGAGTAGTTCATTATTGGAGCGATGTTTAGTGTCAGTCATGTTATCTAAAATGACCGCACAAAGTAGTGACTCAATCGCACATAATACCGCCATTGAAAAAGCTGCAGGTAAGAGAGACTGTATGCGTTCAAAATTCCAGTTAATGATTTCACCTTGTGCATTGGGAATATTCCAAGGTAAGGCAAATTCAGGTAAGACATTTGGAATGCCATTTCCTGTTGTGCCATCCGCTAAGGTGTAGTGAAATGCCGTACCGATGGTTTCAACCGAGAAACCAAATTGTCCTAAGGCTAACGCCATCAGTGTACCAATAATCACAGCAGGTAAATGACCGGGCACAGGTAAACGAAGTTTGTGCCATTGCGTGAGTACAAATAAGGTGACCACACCAACAGCGGTATCAGCCCAGCTAATCGTCGGAAGTGCGGTTAAAATAGTCTGTACTTTTTCAATATAGTGAGGTGGCATTTGGGCAATATCTAAACCTAAGAAATCTTTGATTTGCAATGTACCGATAGTAATACCAATCCCGCAGGTAAAGCCAAGAGTAACAGGAAGAGGGATGTACTCAATTAATCGACCTAATCGCGATAGGGCCATGATGACTAAAATAATTCCCGAAAGCAGCGTTGCCATGAGTAATCCGCTGAGTCCAAATTGTTGGGTAACGGGATATAAAATCACGACAAATGCGGCGGTTGGTCCGGAAATATTAAAACGTGATCCACCGGTTAACGCAATTACGATCCCTGCTACGATAGCGGTATAAAGACCGTGTTGAGGTGGAACACCACTGGCAATAGCTAAAGCCATGGAGAGAGGAATCGCAATGACTCCCACAGTGAGTCCTGCGATAATATCTTTAATTAATTTTTGTTTTCCGTAACCTTCACGGAAAGATTCTTTCAATGCGCTAAATGGTTTTACGGCCAAAAACACATTTTTAGAAAAGAGTGATTTGATTTGCATAAAAATACGACGATAGAAAAGAGGTAAGTTTATATTTTAGCTAAAAGGAAAAGGATTTTTTATGTTCTAGCTCAAAAAACTTGACTAATCTTGGATAAATCTTTATATTTCACGCACTTCAAAACGGTGAGATGTCCGAGTGGTTGAAGGAGCACGCCTGGAAAGCGTGTATGTGCGAAAGTGCATCGGGGGTTCGAATCCCCCTCTCACCGCCATTCAAATATTTTCTTTTCTGAATTTAAAATCATCTTTTAAACTAATTTATTTTGAGATCTAGAATTTACGCTACTTTTCTCTGCCTAAACTAAGTGTTAAACCTATTACTTTCGCTTAAAAAAGC
The DNA here is from genome assembly GCA_905215245.1 of uncultured bacterium. Classification (GTDB taxonomy): domain Bacteria; phylum Pseudomonadota; class Gammaproteobacteria; order Enterobacterales; family Pasteurellaceae; genus Haemophilus_D. Next base: position 10,525 of record CAJMPC010000042.1, read on the forward strand.
AAGTTAGAAAAATAATGG
>CAJMPC010000043.1:0-10518 GCA_905215245.1 uncultured bacterium
GGTTATGTGTGGTACCACGATAATAAACGCAGTAAACAGGCCGATGTTCAGGCATCTGCTGTCAGTGAAAATAATAAGGTTTTAGGCTTTCTCCGCGAAAAAGGATGCGACTATTGCCACACGCCTTCGGCAGAATTACCCGCCTATTATTATATTCCTGGCGCGAAACAGTTGATGGATTACGACATTAAGCTTGGATATAAATCTTGAGGCCGTGCGTGCGGCACTGCTGGCTGATAAACCCGTTTCGCAAAGCGATTTGAATAAGATTGAATGGGTGATGCAGTATGAAACTATGCCACCAACGCGTTATACCGCGCTACACTGGGCGGGTAAGGTGAGTGATGAAGAGCGGGCGGAAATACTGGCCTGGATTGCAAAACAGCGCGCGGAATATTACGCCAGCAATGATACTGCTCCGGAACATCGCAATGAACCGGTGCAGCCCATCCCGCAAAAACTGCCTACCGATGCGCAAAAAGTGGCGTTGGGTTTTGCGCTGTATCACGATCCCCGTTTATCGGCTGATAGCACCATTTCATGCGCTCATTGCCATGCGTTGAATGCGGGGGGCGTCGATGGCAGAAAAACATCGATTGGTGTTGGTGGCGCAGTTGGGCCGATTAACGCGCCGACGGTATTTAACTCAGTATTTAACGTTGAGCAGTTCTGGGATGGTCGTGCGAAAGATTTAGCCGAGCAAGCAGGTGGTCCACCAGTTAATCCTGTAGAAATGGGCATGCCAGATAAAAAATCGATTGTCGAACGTCTAAAAGCGAATTCAATTTATTACAAGGCAATTACGGATATTTATGGTGAAAGTATTTGGGCTGATACTGACAGAATCTATGCCATTATGGAAAAAGCCATTGCGGAGTTCGAAAAGCATGAATTATTTGCACAATTCTCTTCAAAATATGATCGTGCACTAAAAAATGAAGCGGAATTGACCGCACTTGAATCGGAAGGTAAGGCATTATTTTTCGATAAAACACGAACAAACTGCAGTAATTGCCATCAATCAAGTGACGCGAATTCAGCAAAAGAAACCTTTACGAATTATCGCTATTACAATATCGGCGTGCCAAGTAACCAAGCGTTAATTAAGTTAAATAAACTTGCGGCTGATTATGTGGATAATGGACTATTGGATAATCCGATGGTGAAAGGTGATGAAAAGCAAAAAGGTAAATTTAAAGTGCCAACATTGCGTAACATTGGTGTCACAGCACCTTATATGCATAACGGCGTTTTCCGTGATTTAAAAACCGTTTTGCTATTTAAAGACAGTTTTAATAATCCTAATCGTAAAATTAATCCTGAAACAGGAAAAGCGTGGGATAAAGCCGAATATGCTCAAACCATTAATCCTGATGTTTTAAAAGCCAAACCGCTTACAGATGAAGAGATTAACGCATTAGAAGTATTCTTGAAAACATTAACGGATGAAGCTTACGAAGAATAGTTGAGCACCTGAGTTGAATTTAGCAATCGTTTTCGATATTATGCACACCGATAATTATTATCATTTGAATCGTTTAATTTTACTCAGGAGATTTTTCTTATGAAAAGACGTTTTTCAACTTTAGCGATTGCGACCATTCTTGGTTTAAGTGCAGGTTTTGCCAATGCGGATCCCGTGAAAGTAAAAGATATACTTGATCGTGAAGTCACTGTTGATTTACCGGCAAAACGCGTTGTGCTTGGTTTCTATTACCAAGATTATATGGCAGTTGGCGGTGATAAAGCGTTAGATAACGTTGTCGGTTTTTCTAAGAAAGTATGGTCTTCTTGGGCACCAGCGAGCTGGGAGTTATTCAGTAAAGCAGTGCCAAAATTGAATCAATTAGATGATGTGGGAGAAGTAGAGGAAGGCACATTCTCTGTGGAAAAAGTGCTTTCATTAAAACCTGATCTTTTAGTCTTAGCAGATTGGCAGTACGAAATGCTAGGATCTGATTTAGATGCTATCAATGAAGCGGGCATTCCAATTGTTGTATTAGATTACAACGCTCAAACCTTAGATAAGCACATTAAATCTACTGAAATTATTGGCGAATTAACAGGTCAGAAAGATCGTGCCGCAAAAATTGCGAAAGAATACAAAGACATTGTAGAGCATATTCAAACGACGGTTAAAAATGCAAAATTAGCAAAACAACCGAAAGTGTATGTGGAGTTTGGGCGTGGTGGCCCAGCTGAACAAGGGATGACCTTCTTCTCTAGCATGTGGGGCTCTATGATTAGCCTTGTAGGTGCAGAAAACGTGGCACCTGCAGAAATTCGTAAATGGGGTACATTGGCTGCAGAGAAAGTGTTAGCCGCGAAACCGGATGCGATTATTATTACAGGCCGAGAAACTGAATTGAAGAAAAATCAAGACGGTATGGTAATGGGCTTTGGTATTGAAAAAGCGGAAGCGGAGCGTCGTTTAAATGCATTCAAACATCGTGCAGGTTGGGCTGAATTACCGGCAGTGAAAAATAACCGTGTTTATGCAGCATATCATGCGAACTCTCGTACGTTATCAGACAGTGCTTCTGTTCAGTTTGTAGCTAAAGCAGCGTATCCTGATCTGTTTAAAGATTTAGATCCGCAACAAACTTACTTAAACTTCTATAAAAACTACTTACCGATTACTCCGGAAGGTACGATTTATCTTTTCCCTGAAACTAAATAAGGAAAATACTAATCAATGAAAAACAATTCTGTTGTAGCAGATATTGTGGCTAACCAGCGTAAGCTTGAACGCAAACGCTGGTTTGTTATTTTATCTTTTCTTGTGATTGGCGTGGTCAGTCTTATTCTCGATGTGATGACTGGCCCTGCGATGTTATCGGTATCGGAAGTTGTGAATTCGTTATTCGATATCGGTGAAGTCGATAAAATGACAGACAATATTGTGCATAATTTACGTTTACCGATGGCATTGATGGCGCTTGTAGTCGGGGCAACATTGGCTGTAGGTGGGGCAGAGATCCAAACCTTATTAAATAACCCTATGGCAAGTCCTTATACATTAGGACTCGCGGCTGCGGCAGGTTTTGGTGCTTCTATTGTGATTGCTTTCGGAAGCTTTGGTTTACCAGTACAAGTTGCCGTGCCAATTGGTGCATTTGTCATGACCATGCTCGCATCTGGGATTCTTTTCTTGTTTGCGTCTAAACGTCGTTTTAATTCTGAAATGCTCGTACTGGTAGGGATTGCATTGCTCTTTATTTTCCAATCCTTACTTTCATTGGTGCAATTTATTTCAGCGCCGGAAGTCTCGCAACAAATTCTTTTCTGGCTATTTGGTAGCTTAAATAAAGCCACATGGCAAAGCTTAGTCATCATTACTGTTGTGACGACAATATGCGTAGCATTACTTTCAAAAGAGCTTTGGAAATTGACCGCACTTCGTTTAGGCGAAGATCGTGCAGCGAGTCTTGGCATCAATTTACAAGTATTACGTATCAAGGTATTAGTTCTTGTCGCAATGATGACGGCGACGGCAATTAGTTTTGTGGGCGTGATTGGCTTTATTGGCTTAGTTGCACCACATGTTGCTCGAATGTTACTTGGTGAAGATCAACGTTTCTTCTTACCGGGCGCGATGTTAGTCGGTGCGGCATTCTTATCCCTTTCTTCGGTATTATCCAAAGTTATTATCCCTGGTGCATTGTTCCCAGTGGGGATTGTTACCTCTTTTATTGGGGTGCCTTTCTTCTTTTGGATTATTTTAAATAACAAGAGGGGACAATAATGTTAGAATTAAAGAATCTTACGGTAAAACGAGGTGATCTCACCGTTGCTGATCACATTAATGTCCGTTTTGAAGAAGGTAAAGTTTACACGGTACTTGGGCCAAATGGCACAGGTAAATCCTCCATGCTGAAAACCATTTTTGGTGAATTGCCACATGAAGGTATGATTACCTATCAAGGCAAACAGCTAGAACGGACGAAGTTAGCAGATTGGCGTAAACCAATTGGCTATATGCCTCAAGATAGCCGAGTAGATGCAAGCTTGACCGCACTTGAAGTTGTCCTTTTGGGACGAATGGATAGTCTAACGATGCGAGTAAGCGATGAGCTTCTCACTGAAGCAGCAAGTATTATGGCACAATTAGGCATTGGTCATTTAGCCCATCGTGATATTCTGAATCTCAGTGGTGGACAGCGTCAAATGGTGATGTTTGCCCAGGTTTTATTACGTGACCCACAGATTTTAATGTTAGACGAGCCGGTGAGTGCGTTAGATATGCATCATCAGCTTAATCTATTAGAAGAAGTTTACACCTATACGAAACAGAAAAATCTGATTACTATAATGGTATTACATGATTTAAGTCTTGCCGCTCAATTTTCAGATGAGTTGATTTTACTTGGTGAAGGTAAAGTGCAAGGCGTGGGCGATGCGCATCATGTTTTACAAGTCGAAACCATTAATCGTTTATATCGTGTAAACGTTGAATTATTACAATGTAGCGCAGGTTTGCCGGTGGTTCGTCCACAACGTAAATCAGCACATTCTTAAGTAAGGAAATGAAAATGAAAAAAATCGCACTTGCAGCATTATTAGGATTAAGTTTTGCTGCTCAAGCCGCACATTATGACATCAAAATGCTGAATTCTAACAGTGAAGGCTCAATGGTTTTTGAACCGGGTTATTTAAAAGTACAACCAGGTGATACCGTGACATTCCGTCCAGAAAATAAAAGTCACTTTGTGCACAGCAAAGCGATTCCTGAAGGTGCACAAAAATTCCAATCTGAAGAAGATCAGGAACTCACGATTACTTTAGATAAAGAGGGTGTTTATGTTTATACCTGCCCAGTACACCGTTCAATGAATATGAATGGTGTGATTCAAGTGGGTGATAATCTACCAAACAAAGAACAAGCAGAGAAAGTGGTGAAAGATCTTGAGAAGAAATCCATGACGAATAAAGGTCGTCTTGAAAAATATTTTGCTCAAGTAAAATAATTATTGAAATCGATGCGCCAGTTTGATGATTGGCGCATCTTCTTTATATTTAAACCCGTTATTATTTACTATGCTTACGATTACCACTTGTAAAACTTATCCTTCAGCCCCTCAAAATCTTATTCCTGTACAAACACAACTTTCTAATCAAGGTATTCCTACTCAATTTTTACCTTGGCAAGAAACATTACAGAGTCAGTTTATTCTGCCTTTAGCAGCATGGGATTATGCAAATTTCTATGATGAATTTACTCAATGGATTAAATTGCATAAGAATGCGTTCATCAATCCTGCGGAATTAATGTTATGGAATAGTCATAAAGGCTATCTATGTGATTTGCAGAATTGGGGCATCAATGTTATTCCCACTCTTATTTGCTCAACAAAAACATCTGAAATTTTGACCGCACTTGAACGCCAAGATTGGCCTGAATTTGTCATTAAACCTGCTGTTGGGCAGAGTGGTAATTTAGTGACAAAACTCAAACAAGGTGAAACATTACCTGATCTTTCCGCGTATGGTGAGCAAGTTGTGTTACAGCCGTTTATTCCTGAAGTGGCGACAAATGGTGAAACTAGTTTGATTTTTTTCAATGGTGTATTTAGTCATGCTATTCGCCGACAGCCACCTCAAAATGAATGGCGAGCGAATTCACAATATAAAGTTGAAATTATCCCTGTTGAGGTTGATGATCAGATTATTGAAACAGCATGCCATGTTTTACATAAATTGCCTGAAATGCCTGTTTATGCACGAGTAGATGGAACGATTATTGACAATACATTTTTATTGAATGAATTAGAGTTGATTGAGCCTGCGTTATATTTAGATCGTTGGGAAGGGGCAACAGAACGATTTGTTGATGTGTTGAAAAACAGAATACTAAAATAAGAGAATAAAAAAACCTTACTTGTTACAGTAAGGTTTTTTCATCTTCAACGCTTAATTATTTTGCAGCTGGAGCAGCTGGTGCTGCAGGTGCTAATTTTTGTGCTAAATCAGCACCGTCTTTTTGTAATTTAGCTACTGCAGCCTGTAGTTTTTCAACTTTAGCTTGGTAAGCTTTAGTTTGTTCTTCAGTTGGTGCTTTAGTTGCTAAGTTTAATTGATCAACTAATAATTCGCTTGATAATGCAAGCACTTCTTTATTTTGATCTTTAATGTTTTTCACTGAAGGTGAAGTTACATCTAATTTATCTAAGCTTGCAATAGTATCTTCAACAGTTTTGTTGAAAGTTTTGATTGCTTCTTCAATTTTCTTCTCATCTTTTGCTTGAACCGCAGCAGTTAAATCAGATTGAAGTTTTTGTTGAGCTGCCATTTGAGCTTGCGCTTGGCTTGCATTCCATTCAAGTAATTTGTTGTAGTCAGCTTGTTCTTGAGCTGGTGTAGCTTCAACTGGTTTAGCCGCTTCTTGTTTAGCTTCTGGCGCAGGCTGAGTTGTTTCAGGTTTTGCTGGAGCCGGTTTATCAGCTGGTTTATCACAAGCAGTTAAGAATAATGCAAATAATGCAGTTGCACTGATTTTAGTAAATTTGTTCATAAACAATCCTTTATTGATATATAAAAAATTTCTTAGCTTATAAAAACTAAGCCCTTTCTAAGACCTTACATTTTAAAATTAGTTTAAAAAAATTTCAAAAACTATTTTAGTGTTTGAATATATTCACTTAAATTATGAATATCTTGCTCACTTAAACGTTGTTTTGCCGGGCTTCCTGCGCTAGGAATATTTCCTGCTTTTCGTTCTGAAAGTGCGGTTGAAATTTCTTCTGGTTTTAACTGATTAATAATTTTTGATTCACCCATTGCTGGTTTTTCGCCTTGTTTTCCATGACAAGTTGCACAAGAGCGTTTATATACTTTTTCCGCTTTCACTAAGTCAGCTTTGGCAGAAAGGGCGGGGGTTGTAAATAAAAAGCCTAAAATGGGTAAAAGTGTAGAGAGTAAGTAAATTCGTTTTTGCATTTTGGCTAGCCTTTAAATAATTTATCTAAATCTGCTGCGGGAATTGCCCCTTCATATTTAGCCTGAATATTGCCTTCAGGTGTGATCACAAAGCTTGTTGGCGTGCCAATAAGCTGATAGCGTTCTGCTGTGATTTTTAATTGGTCTTTGATAACCGGTAACGTAAGCTGACGTTTAGCAACCACAGCTTTAGTATCCACTTTATCACCATCTACGTTAATAGCGATAAGTTGGACCTTATTTGGATTAGCTTCAGCTAATTTTTCAAATTCTTTTAATTCAGCGACACATCGACCACAGGTTTCAGACCAGAATGTCAGTAGGCGAGTGCCTTTCCAATCATCAAGCTTTACTTCTTTACCTTGTAAATCATAGGCAGCGATGTCTGGCGCTTTTTGACCAATAGCCGCAACTTCGTCTTTACAAGAAACGCTGCCGAAAATGACCGCACTTATCGCGAATAGTTTTACGAATTTATTTTTCATGAATGTCCTCTTTTACAAATTTTCCGTGGTGGAGATAAATAACACGATCGGTTAACTCACCCAATTCAGGATTGTGTGTAACCATAACGATAGTTCTACCTTGGCGATTTAATTCTTGTAGTAAATCCAGTACAAGCGCTTCATTTTTTTCGTCGAGGTTACCCGTAGGTTCATCGGCAAAAATGACCGGAGGTTGGTTCACTAATGCACGAGCAATACATACCCGTTGTTGTTCGCCTCCAGAAAGTTGGCTTGGACGGTGATCAATACGATGACCTAATCCCACTTGTTCGAGTACCGCTTTAGCCGCCGCTTCATCAATCACACTGTGATAGTGCTGTGCGAGCATCACATTTTCAAGAGCGGTTAAATAAGGAATTAAATGGAATTGTTGGAAGACTAAACCAATTTTTTCTGCACGAAAACGCTGACGACCAATTTCATCCAGTTGTGCGGCATCGACACCATCTAAAATGACTTTACCTTCACTGGCGGTATCTAAGCCAGTCAAAATATTCATGAGTGTGGTTTTACCCGAACCCGATGCGCCCATGATGGCAATAAACTCACCTTGGCGAATTTGAATATTAATATCTTCTAAAGCAGTGACTTGCCCGAATCGTTTATATAAATGTTGCGTTTCAATCACAAATTCACTCATTTTATTCCCCTTTTAACACATTTGCGGTTTGAATATTTAAAGCACGTTTGGTTGGTACAATCACCGCAATAAAGGCAACCAATAACGATAAGACGATAGTAATTGGGATAACCGGCAGACGCATATCAATATAAGATTTGAATACGGTTAATCCTAGTAATTGTGCCAAGATGTAGCCGAGAATCAGTCCCGCGACAATTGCACAAAGTGCAATGATCAGAATCTCGGTACTAATTTGCTTAATGATGTCACTTTGTTTTGCACCCAAGGCTTTTTGCAGAGCAAATTCTTTTGCTCGCTCACCAACAATCGCAATTAACGTGGTGTTTACACAAAGGGTGGCGAGAATCAAAATGACCAATGAGATTAAACCCATCAATCCTTTGATTTTATCTAAAATCTGCCCTTCAGAAGCTGAGACTTTTCGAATTGGGCGGGCAGTTAGATCGGGTTGGCTTTGCATAATATCCTGCGCAAATTGTGCGACGTTACCTTGTTCATTTTTCACATTGAGCAAGGCGTTATTTGCCAATCCTTCTTTATCTAACCAGCTTTGAGCAAACTCTAACCTGACGATTAACATGTTGTCTGTGGCATCGCCTGCCTCAACTATCGCTTTAATCGTGAATTCATGTTTTTCGACCGCATTTTTAGACAGAGTCAATTTACTTCCAACACCTAAATTAAGACGTTCAGCTAAGGTTTTACCAATCATGGCATTGCGATCGTCAAAATTCACATTAATGGCAGAGCCGGTAATTTGCCAATAAGGTGCGAGCACTCGCATATCTTCAAACCACACGCCCATAATGACGATTTTTTCTAAATCACTTCGTGCAACACCATATAAATAAGGGCTGGCGGCTGTGATGAAATTATCTGGAGCATTGTGTAGGATTTGCTTTAATTGGCGTTCTTTCATCAATCCACCATTGGCTGCACCAATATAAAAGTTTGCCCCGAAAGTACGGAGCTCTTGGCTCATTTTAGTATTAATATCGAAATATACTGCTGCCATTGCGGTTACAATAGACGCACCGACAGTCAACGCAGAAAAGATAATAAATACCCGTTGTAAACGTAGGCGTAATGCTTGGAAGATTAAACGCCAAAACATACTTTTATTGGCGGCCATACAGCACCTCCACAGGGTAAAGTTTGGCAATACGATGGGCTGGGAACCAAGTGCCCACCACAGCAATTAAAATAGACAGCATCAATACGCAAGGGATTACAATCCAAGCGAAACTCAGTGGTACGCCAAATAGTGCTGAACCAATAAATCTTGCTAAGCCCCATCCTGCAATACAACCAAGAGTGCCACCAATTAAGGCGCTGATAATGGCTTCACAATAAAATAATAATGCGATTTGCCATTGGTATGCGCCTAACGCTTTCATTAAACCAATTTCTTTTGAGCGCTCAATGATCCCTGTGCTCATTAATGAGGCAATCCCCATGGCTGCCGCGATTAAAGCGGCGAGAGTAACGACAGCTAACAATAACTGGATTTTACCAATGACGACGCCTTCTGACGCTGCAACTTGCCAAATTGGGCGAACAATGGCACCAGAAATGGCTTCTTCTAATTGATGGGAAATAGAAGAAACATAAGCCGTACAATACCAACGATCGTACTCTTCAGCATCTAACGCATCGGTATTGGCACGCGCTTTACGAGAAAGGTCATTTTCAGGTACGGTAAGCGCAGAAACTTTAACTGATTGAATTTTCCCTTCTAAACCCAGTAATTTTTGTACAGCATTGAGTGGCATGACTAATTGATTATCTTCAGCGCCACCTGTGGATAAAATCCCGGTAATTTCAACCGCACTTTGATTATCAAGTTTATCATTTTGATAGTGGAGCTGGATTTTGTCGCCTTGTTTTAAGCCAGTTCGTTGCGCTAATTGTTCACCAATGAGCGCAGGAATAAATTCACCTTCAGGTGTTTCAAGATCGTTTACCCATTCCCCTTGAACATGCCAATAAGGGCTAATAATTTTTTGGCCCGTATGGAAATCGTCTTCATCCGGTACAGGAATGTTGTGATCGAAAAATGTACCAAGCACATTAATTTGTTCAAGTGCGGTCGATTTTTCATGCGTTTTATCAGAAAGAATTTCTGCTTTCACATCTGCACTTAACAATGGCGCAAATCCCACAATGTTATTTCGCCAGAAAATATCTTTAATGTTAGGCAGTTCTTTTTCATCGAGGAAATCTTGACTACTTAAATCATTGTTGTGACTGAGCTCATCAGGTAAGGCTGCATTACTCGCAGGTTCGACTAAAATATTGGCACCGTAAGATTTTAGTTCTTTCGCCATTTTGTCGCCGATATCAATAGAAACAGCTAACAGTGCAGAGACTAATCCAGCAGCTAAGAAAATAGTCACCACTGCTAAAAACTTACGTTTTATGCTAAAACGCCAA
>CAJMPC010000044.1:0-10436 GCA_905215245.1 uncultured bacterium
AGTGCGGTCAAAAGTAATAATATTTCTAATAATGCGAAGTTATTCCTGAGTTTGATTGATTCCTTAAAAGGCTATCCATTGCAAACTGATGCTATGGAGGCTTATTTAGATGCACGTGTAAAAACTGTTAGTCGCGATACGCCTCGTGAAGAAGTGAATGCATTGCGAACAGACATTGAACAATTTATTCAACAGCACGCCTCTCATTTTCTACGCGGAAAATTAGAACAAAGCATTTTTACATTATTAACCAATGCTGAAGATACTCAAGCACTCGCCAAACTCACGCCTAATAATTTAGAAACACAAATTGCCGTGCTTACAGCAAAATATCAAGTAGAAGCGACTAATAGCACCCAGGCGACAGAAAACTCTTCAAACGATAAGGATAAATCGGCTATTTTGTCTGAGTATGAACAACTTTGGCTCAACAACGCTGAGCTTCCTAATGATGCTCAACTCTGGGCGGCTTGGTATTCACAAGGTGGACGCACTGAAGAGAAGATCTATCAAAAAGCGGAAATGCTCTTCAGTAAAAATGATGCGAAAGGATTAGAAATACTCGCTAAAGAGTTAGAAAAAATTGAGAATGCTAAAGAAGATGAGCAAGTAGCCGCTCATTTAGCGCTCTATCAGGATCTCTTAAAAAATCCAGCCAATTTGAAAACACTCGCTGAGTCATTGCCATTAATTGATGGTAATACGAATCAAATCATCAATAAATTTGTCGTAGTGCTAGGTTTTGCTCGTTATTTGCGGACCATTCCAGAAAATATGAATGAGCCAACATTCACCCCTTACGAGCAATGGGCGAAGACTTGGCAATTAAACGAAACTGAATTACGTGATTGGAAAATCGCCTTTATTAGCCGTTTCTTTGATAATGAAAGTCCTAATTTTGTGCAATGGCGCGATCAAGAACTTCTCAAACTCAACGCAGATAATCTCATTGAACGTCGTTTGCGTACGGCTATTTGGCAACGAACGGATTTATTAGGTTGGTTGAATGCCCTTTCAGATGAAGCGAAGCAAAAACAAGAATGGCGTTATTGGATGGCTAAAATAGCTGCTCAAGCATCCGATAAAGATGTAAAACAACGATTAGAAACTTTATCGAAAGAACGTGGGTTTTATCCAATGTTGGCAGCGGTCAAATTAGGACATTCCTACAAACTGGAAATGCCTAAAATTCCTCAAGAGTCCAATATCCAAGAGAAGTATGCAACCGAATTAGCTGAGATTGCAGAACTGCGTCAATTAGATCGATTAGGCGCAGCCAAACAACGTTGGCGTTCTCTATTAGAAAAATTACCGCAAGAGAAACAACTTGCGTTAAGCCAATATGCAAATGAACAAAATTGGTTTGAATTAGGCGTAGATGGCTCGATTATTGCAAAAGCTTGGGATTATATCGACTTACGCTTACCAAATGCTTACAGTCAATATTTTGATATTGCCCTCAGTAATGTGAATCTCAGCGCAACGGAACCTCAAGCTACTGTGGATAATCGTGTAACTAAAACCTTCGCCATGGCAATCGCTCGCCAAGAAAGTGCTTGGAATCCAATGGCACAATCTTCCGCAAATGCTCGAGGATTAATGCAGTTATTACCGAGTACTGCACAAAAAACAGCAGAAAATCAGCAACTTCCTTATAACGGAGAGTTAGATTTATTCAAACCGCTTAATAATATTTTACTCGGTACGGCTCACTTAAATGAGTTGAATGCTAAATATCCAAATAATCGCATTTTGATCGCCTCTGCCTATAATGCCGGAGCAAGCCGTGTAGAAAAATGGCTTGCGAGAGCCAATGGCAAATTGGCTATGGATGAATTTATTGCATCCATTCCATTCTTTGAAACTCGAGGTTATGTTCAAAACGTATTAACTTACGATTTTTACTATCAAAACCTACAAGACAAAGAAAAATTACAAACCTTTAGCAAAGAGGAATACGATCGGCTATACTAGTCGCACTAGTTTAATAGTATAGGATTGTTGATATGTATATTAGTCGCAATTTAGAACAATGGAATGCTTTCCTCGCGACCTTGCAAACCGCATTTGAGCAAGGCAAAGCACAAGATTTCTTAACGCTTCTGCTCACGCCTGATGAACGTGATGCGGTGGGGTTACGTTTACAAATCGTGGTACAGTTATTGGATAAAAATCTCTCACAACGAGAGATTCAACAAAATCTCAATACCAGTGCAGCAACCATTACGCGTGGTTCTAATATGCTCAAAACAATGGATCCGGATTTTATAAACTGGGTAAAAAGCCAACTCGATGAGCAAGCTGCAAAAAACTAAGCGAATTCTGACCGCACTTTTACATCTTTTTCGCCCATCTTGGTGGAAAAAAAATTGGCAACGGGTTGCGTGGCGTTTTTCTCTCGCAATCCTGGCGTTTTTCATTTGCTTTCGCTTTATTCCTGTTCCCTTCTCTGCCTATATGGCACAGCAAAAAATCGGGCACTTATTACAGTTAGATTTCAGCTATTCAATCAAATATGATTGGGTGAGCCTTGATGAAATCTCACCGAATATGCAACTTGCGGTGATTGCCGCTGAAGATCAAAAATTCCCCCACCATTGGGGATTTGATTTTGAGGCAATTCAAAAGGCCTTTAAATTTAATGAAAAATCTCGCCGAACCCGAGGTGCTTCAACGATTTCTCAACAAACAGCAAAAAACCTCGTTCTCTGGCATGGACAAAGTTGGTTTCGTAAAGGGTTAGAAGTTCCCACAACAGCATTAATGGAAATCTTTTGGTCCAAAGAACGCATTTTAGAAGTGTATTTGAACATCGCAGAATTTGGTAATGGCATCTTTGGTGTAGAAGCAGCTAGTCGCTATTACTTCAAAAAATCAGCGAAAAATTTAACTCAATCAGAAGCGGCATTACTCGCTGCAGTTTTACCGAATCCGATTATCTATAAAGTAAATAAGCCTAGTGCATTAGTTCGTAAAAAACAAAGTTGGATTATGGGACAAATGAATGGGTTAGGCTTAAATTATCTGAAAGAAATGTAGATTTTCCATAAAGAAAAAAACCTTGAAACTCACTTTAAGTTTCAAGGTTTTAAATTTGGTGGAGATAATCGGGATCGAACCGACGACCTCTTGAATGCCATTCAAGCGCTCTCCCAACTGAGCTATATCCCCAAATAACGCAAGCTATGATAAATTTCGGCTGATAAACTGTCAATATTGAAATAATCAAATCCCGCTTATCAGCCTAAATATTAAGCGTTTTGAGATTTAATAAAATCAATGGCACGTTGGATACGTGCTAACACACGTTCACGACCGATACCCACTAATGTCACATCCATAGAAGGTGATTGGCCTGAGCCTGTCACTGCCACGCGTAATGGCATCCCGACTTTACCCATCCCCACTTCTAATTCAGCTGCGGTTTGTTCAATCGCTTCATGCGTAGAATGTAAATCCCAGCGAGAAAGTGCGGTCAATTTTTCTTTTACTTTTTCAAGTGGTTCAATTGCCGCTGCTTTAAAGTGTTTCTTCACCGCTGCTTCATCAAAACTTTCAAACTCTTCGAAGAAATAACGGCTTGCTGATGCCATTTCTTTTAAGGTTTTACAACGTTCTGCAAGCATCGTCACGATTTCAGTTAATGCTGGGCCATTTGATGTATCAATACCTTGAGCTTTATAGTGCCATGCAAGATGTTTTGCCACATATTCAGGTGGTAATTCACGAATGTAATGGTGATTTAACCACAATAATTTTTCAGTGTTAAATGCACTCGCTGACTTACTCACATGATCTAATTCGAAGAATTTAATCATTTCTTCACGTGTAAAGATCTCTTGGTCACCATGCCCCCAACCTAAACGAACAAGATAGTTGATTAAGGCTTCAGGTAAATAACCGTCATCACGATATTGCATCACACTTACCGCACCATGACGTTTTGAGAGTTTTTGGCCATCATCACCATTAATCATGGAAACGTGCGCATATACTGGGATTGGTGCGCCTAAGGCTTTTAAGATATTAATTTGACGCGGGGTGTTGTTAATATGGTCTTCACCACGCACAACGTGAGTAATACCCATGTCCCAGTCATCCACTACCACACAGAAGTTGTAGGTTGGTGAACCATCGGTACGACGAATAATTAAATCATCTAATTCGCTGTTGCTGATTTCAATACGACCACGCACTGCATCATCAAACACGACTGAACCTTCTGTTGGATTTTTAAAACGTACAACATGTGGCTCATCAGCTGCATGATTGTGATCATGTAAACAATGACGGTCATAACGTGGTTTTTCTTTGTTTTGCTCTTGTTTATGGCGTAATTCTTCTAAGCGTTCTTTAGAGCAATAGCAACGATAAGCCAATCCTTGCTCAATCATTTCATCAATCACTTGATTGTAACGATCAAAGCGTTTGGTTTGATAATAAGGACCGTGTTCCCAAGCCAGGTTTAACCACTCCATCCCCTCAATGATTGCCGCTGTTGCTTCCGGTGTAGAACGCTCTAAATCGGTATCTTCAATACGTAATACAAACTCACCGTTATTATGTTTTGCAAATAACCAAGAATAAAGAGCTGTACGTGCGCCCCCCACGTGCAAATAACCTGTTGGACTTGGGGCAAAACGCGTACGTACTTTTACATTCGGATCTAATTCAAAAGGAGGATCAATTTTCATTTTCTTAATAACCTATTCATTTACAAAAATTACCTTTATTTTACTACGACTTGCGTGACTTCTAAATAAAAAATCTGATTTTATGCCTATTTTTGCAACAACTAGACGCTTTTTCATAAAAATATATTGACTGAAATCTCATTATACTTATAATGCCAATCCACAACATTAAGGGCGATTAGCTCAGTTGGGAGAGCACCTCCCTTACAAGGAGGGGGTCACTGGTTCGAGACCGGTATCGCCCACCACTTTTCTTAAAATTCTTATTTAAATCAGTCAAATTAGCATTATTTCTGTTTTATCTTATAAATAAAAACGGCCACAAAACATTTCATTTTATGACCGCTCTTTTATCAATTTTTGGGATTAAACTGGTTCTAAACCTAACACTTTACGTCCATTGATACTGGCAATATCAACCATTGCATCAAGATGTGGGAAACGACAGCCTGCAGCAAGTAAGCTGAGTTCTTGCCATAAATCCCCTTCACAAAGTGGCACCATATAATCACAGATATTATCCGTACCTAAGGCCACTGTAATTCCTTCTGGAATCATTTCATCTGCAGGTGTCAAGGCATTATGGAAAGGCATCAAATCTTCTTTTCGGTTACTATCAATCCACGCCATTGGGCAAGCAATCATCATCATTTTTGCCTGACGC
Source organism: uncultured bacterium (assembly GCA_905215245.1). Classification (GTDB taxonomy): domain Bacteria; phylum Pseudomonadota; class Gammaproteobacteria; order Enterobacterales; family Pasteurellaceae; genus Haemophilus_D. The sequence continues at coordinate 5,359 of CAJMPC010000044.1, forward strand.
ATTTTCTCATAAAGTTTATAGCGATATTCTTTACTGTGAGCGCCAATGGAAATACCATGGATCGCCACGACTCTACCTTCCATACCATGTTCGATGGTCTTATCGCAAAGCTGTTCGGTTTCTTTTTCTTTCGGAGAGTTAAATTGATCCACATGTACATGACACATAATGCCGCGAGATTTAGCAGTATCAAGCAGAATGTCCATAGCTTCAAGACCGCGACCATAATCAAGCTCATCGCGATAAGGTAAGCCACCAATCATATCCACCATATCAGAGCCAATATCAAACCATTTGCGTGCTTCTGGCTCAATCACCCCTTTTAAGGTTTGATTCGCAAATTTCAAAATAATGTCATGCTTATAAACTTCGCGAGCTTTGTGTGCAGCAATGATGGCTCGGTCTTCACAAATTGGGTCAATATCCACAAAAGTACCAAATGCCGTCACCCCTTGGGAAATCATCAGCTCAATCGATTGACAGAAACGGGCGTAATAATCATCAACACTGGATGTACGTTTGACTTCATCCACTAAATCCCATTTTTGTTGAAGATTACTATTGTGGTAAATGCCAATTTTTTCAGGTGTCATTGTAAAAGCACGATCTGCATGAGCATGGGCATTAACCCAGCCACCTTTTTTAATAATTTCGTCTCGAATAAACGTTTTAAAGCTACGAACGTGATTTCTCATAATAACTCCGCCAAAAAAGAAAGGAAAAGAGAGACGAGAAGTGTATTAATTGAAAAGCAAACCCAATAAGGATCTGGTTTATTGTGAATTGTTTGCAATGTTATGAAAAATTCGCAGATTTTAATTAATAACATCTTTTCAGTCTTTCAACTGGGTGCAAAGTATAAAATTTTAAGCACAAAAAAGCTATCTATTTATTGACAAAAGAACGCTCTTGTTTGAAAACTTCCAAGAACAACCCGAGTGGTGGGCGGCTAGAAGATTGCTCAGTATAAGTGCGGTCAAATTTCTTATAGTTTCCTTTGCGATCAATATGATACTGTGTGCCATCCGGCTGAATAATGACATTCCAACGGAAATTTGATGCTAACACCCAAGGATCGCCATTAAGCTCAAATAAATTGCGACCTTGTGCATAATCCGAAATTGGATTTTTCACTTTAAAGATCGATGACATCAATGCTGGCAATAAATCGGTATGGCTTGTTAAATTTGTCACTTCTTGTACTGGCAAATCTTTCCAGTAAACAATAAACGGCACTTGGATTTCATCACGACCAAAATAGTTTTCTTGCTCTTTTTCATCCAGCTTATTAAACGTTGTACCATGTTCTGCTGTAATAATGACAATCGTATTCTCTAAAGAAACTGATGCTAAGGTTTCATCAATCTGTTGGTCTATATCTGCAAGCGATTTGGTGTAATTTTCTTCCGTTTGATCCACAATATCTAAATCCACATAAGCAAACCACGGCTTATCATTTTTTAAGAGTGATAAAACACCATTTCTCGCTTCTTTTGGCGAAGAGGCTTTCACTTTAGGTAATTTCACATTACGGAACAAGGCTTGTTTAAATAAGCTATCTTTAAATGCCGTGGACGAATAAGCGACAAATTGATATTTCTCATCTTGTAACTTTTTAATTAATACCGACGGTGTGTGATTACTCAAAATACTGTCTGTATAATTTGCATTCAGTCCATAGAATAAGCCCACTAAGCCGGCATTGTTTGTATTGCCACTACTGTAATGATTTGTAAATTGAGTCGAGCTTGTGGCAAACTCAAACAATTTAGGCATTTTCTCGCTCGTTAGCGCATCATAACGTAAGCCTGAAACGGTAATCACGAGAATATTTGGTTTGTTTTCAACTTGCTCAAACTGAAGATCTTTTTTCGGATAATCAATTTTTAATGCATCCAAACGCCCTTCTTGCTCTAAGCGCTGAGAGTATGTTTCCGCATTAATAAATCCTTGTTTTTCCAAAAAGGTTCGAGCAGTCATTGGATAAGAAAGTGGGAAATTTGAGCGTTGCATGGTAATCGGACGATATAAAAATGCATCCGCCCAAGCGTAAATTAAGTGTGTCGCGACAAACGTGGAAGTCAGAACTAATCCCACTTTCTTCAGCCATTTCTGACGCTCTAAACTACGTAATTTTTCCCAACTCCAACGGGAGAAAAGCATTTGGATTAGCAAAATAATCGGCATTGGCGCAAAGAAAATTTGCCAATCCCGTGAGAGATCGCCCTTTTCAGGGTTCACTAACAAATTCCAAACGATAGAAGAAAGGTGGATATTGAAGCGGTTAAAAACTTCCGTATCAAACAGTAATAAAGTGGTGCAAATTGTCGCGATAATCACCGTTAACCCACGGAAAGTGCGGTGATTTTTGATGATAAAACTCAGCGGGAAAATAACTAGCAAATACAAGGCAAAAACACAAAAGCTGAAATGGCCTAATAAGCTGATGAAGAAATAAATTTTGCCGAGTAATGTGTCGGGCCAGTCAATGAGAAAGGCATAACGACTGCCAATAAGAATTGCGATAATAATGTTAAAAAAAGCAAACCAATGTCCCCACGAAATTTTTCGTGAGGTTTCTTCACGGTATTCGCGTCCGTTGAATTTGCTCTTTTTAAACCAAAACATTTTATTTTATTTTCACCGAATTCATTAGAGAGTTGGCAAAGGCTTGAGCTAGTGCTTCACGCTGTGCGGCTGGTACGCTAGTGGTCAATAAATTACTGGCCATATTGCCTAAAGCGATAAGAGAAAGATCAACGGGCGCTCTGTGAGTTTCAAGCACGCTAATCATATCGTTAATGATGGCATTAACTTGCCCATCGGAATACTTTGAATGTTGAGCCATTTGGAATGTTTGAGCCTGTTCTAAATACAAAAAACTTCTCATATCATACCCGATAATTTGCTCAATCTGAATAATTTCTTTTTTCTTGCATAAAAAGTGCGGTTATAATTTAAGGCAAATTTTACGAAGGAAAAAATTATGAGCATTACGGTTAATCAAATCGTGCTACATCAATTAGTTAAGCACACTGAAAATGAAACCACTACCATGGAAAGCGTGTTGCGTGATGAACTTCTCACCATTACGCCAGAAGTTGAACAAATGATGTTGCAATTACATCAAGGCTATCAAAATAAAGGTAAAGCATTTGGTGTCTTCCAAGAGAACTCTATTTTTGCACAAGATCTGAATCGTTTATTAGAAAATGAAATCAACTTTTTAAATTTCAGCCAACAATCTACGAAATTATTAGCGCAAGAATTGGGCAAATATAATTTTGCAGACAGCGGTACGCTTATCCTATGCCAATATAATTTTTTAGCAACGGATTATCTATTCATCGCACTATTAGATAGTCGTATCAGTATGTTAGTTGACGAAAATCTTGAAATTCGCCGTACAGAATACTTAGATATCACGCAATTTGATATTGCGGCACGTATCAACTTAACGGATTTGCAAGTGAACGCAAACTCCAACCGCTATCTCACCTTCATTAAAGGTCGTGTTGGCCGTAAAATTAGTGACTTCTTTATGGATTTCTTGGGGGCAGAAGAAGGTCTAAATCCACAAGTTCAAAACCAATGCTTATTACAAGCAGTAAGTGACTACTGTGAACAGGGTGAATTGAATAAAGAACAAACTCAAGCAGTGAAAAAACAGGTATTTGAATACTGTAAAGGTCAATTAGCAAACGGCGATGAAATTGCCTTAACTGAACTTTCAGCGAATTTGCCGACTCTAAACGAACGCCCTTTTGTCACCTTTACAGAAGAGCAAGATTACGGCTTGGAAGAAACGATTCCACCAGTACGTTCAGCCTTAAAAACATTAACAAAATTTTCTGGTTCCGGTAAAGGGGTGACATTAAGTTTTGATGCGGATTTATTGAATAACCGTATTGAATGGGATCCACTCACAGATACTTTAACAATCAAAGGGATACCACCAAATCTGAAAGATCAACTTCAAAAAGCATTAAAGTGCGATAATTAATTTGGCAAGATCATAAAGTTTCGGTATCATTCGACATAACTTTGCAGTAAAAGGTAAAAAATATGCAATTAAAAACATTTTTAGGTGCAGTTGTTTTAGCATTAAGCTTAACTTCTTGTTCAACTGTACAAAAAGTAGTTTATCGTATTGATGTTCCACAAGGTAACTATTTAGAAGCGGCCACTGTGGCACAAGTAAAACCAGGCATGACAGCCCAACAAGTACAATATTTGCTTGGCACACCGGTTTTAATTGATCCTTATAGCAACTTAACTTGGTATTACGTGTTCTTACAACAACACTCTTACCAAAAACCTGAGCAGCACACATTTACAGTGAAATTCGATCAAAACGGTTTAGTGAGCAGTGCAGAATTAGATAAGCCATTACCTGAAGTGGCAAAACAAGACGAAAATAATACTATCATCAGCACACCTGAAAATGCAGGCAAGAAAAGCTGGTGGAAATTCTGGTAGTCATAAAAAAACAGTACCTGCTTGTTACATCAAGCAGGTTCGTTGTATTACAAGGGAATAAAAATGTCAAAAATTCTATTAGTTGATGATGATATTGAACTAACAGATTTACTTGCAGAAGTCTTACGACTGACTGGTTTTGAAGTCGAAATTGCAAATAATGGTCAAGAAGCATTAGACAAGTTAAACTCAAGTCACCAATTAGTCTTATTGGATGTTATGATGCCTGTATTAAACGGTATTGAAACACTCAAGAAAATTCGTCAAACATCAAACGTCCCTGTAATGATGCTTACTGCGCGAGGTGAAGAAATCGATCGTGTACTGGGCTTAGAACTTGGTGCCGATGACTATTTACCAAAACCATTTAACGATCGAGAACTGGTTGCTCGTATTAAAGCCATTTTACGTCGTGCTACACCAGCAGAAAAAGAAAATACACAAAATTCGACCGCACTTTCATCAGAAGAAAATACATTAGAATTCTGTGGTTTAGTGCTTCATTCTGGTCTTCAACAAGCTTCTTATAACGGTCAAGATCTTGGTCTAACCGGCTCTGAATTTGCTCTACTTCATAAACTGGTACTTCGCCCTGGACA
>CAJMPC010000045.1:0-10381 GCA_905215245.1 uncultured bacterium
TTCTTTATTTAAAAACTACAACGCTTCAATCGCTTTATACTGCTCTTGGATTTTTTCTAATCCAGATTGGTATTCCGCTTGTTTTTCGCGTTCTTTCGCAATCACCGCTTCAGGCGCTTTAGCCACGAAAGCTTCGTTGCTGAGTTTGTTCTCGATACGTTTAACTTCATTTTGATATTTTTCAATCTCTTTGGTTAAACGGGCAAGCTCGGCTTCTTTATTGATAAAGCCAGCCATTGGCACAAGCAATTCAGCATTGCCAACGAGTTTCGCTACAGCAAGCGGTGCTGTTTCGTTTGCGGCTAACACTTGAACGTTGTCTAACTTCGCCATAGCTTTTAAAAGAGCGGTCTGTTTTTCGAGAATTTTTGCGTTTTCTGCGCTTAAATTACGGAATAACAGATCTAAGCCTTTACTTGGTGCAATGTTGCTTTCTGCACGGATATTACGTACCGCAACGATCACTTCTTTTAACCACTCAATTTCAGCTTCTGCTTCTGGATCAAAGCCGTTCTCTTCCACTTGTGGGAAAGGTTGTAACATAATGCTGTCAGCTGTAATGCCCACAAATCCTTTCACTTTTTGCCAAATTTCTTCGGTAATAAATGGAATAAGCGGGTGTGCTAAACGTAATAATTTTTCTAACACGTGAACCAAGGTTTGGCTTGCCGCACGGATTTGTGCGGCGTTGCCGTTGGCAAATACTGGTTTAGTTAATTCTAAATACCAGTCGCAGAATTGGTTCCAGGTAAATTCATAAATCGCATTGGCACACAGGTCAAAACGATATTGGCTTAATGAATTACGGAAAGTTTCGACTGTGCGATTGAATTCCGATTGAATCCAACGATCCGCTAATGAGAATTCGATCTCGCCTTCGCTTAAATCTAATTTGTCATTCGTTAATACGAAACGGCTTGCATTCCACAATTTGTTACAGAAATTGCGATAGCCTTCTAAACGTTTCATATCCCAGTTGATATCACGGCCGTTTGAAGCCAACGCAGCTAACGTGAATCGTAATGCATCTGTACCGTGAGCAGCAATACCTTCCGCAAATTCTTTGCGAGTCGCTTTAGCAATTTTCTCTGCCAATTGCGGTTGCATCATGTTGCCGGTACGTTTTTCAAGTAAATCTTCAAGGCTGATACCGTCAATCATATCGATTGGATCAAGTACGTTACCTTTTGATTTCGACATTTTTTGACCTTGCTCATCACGGATTAAGCCCGTTACATACACCGTTTTGAATGGTACTTGTGGTTTGCCATTTTCATCTTTCACGAAGTGCATCGTAAACATAATCATACGCGCAACCCAGAAGAAGATGATGTCAAAGCCCGTGATTAACACATCCGTTGGGTGGAACATTTTGAGCTCTTTGGTTTGCTCTGGCCAACCTAAAGTTGAGAACGTCCATAAGCCTGATGAGAACCATGTGTCTAACACGTCTTCATCTTGTTTGAGTTCAACCGCAGAATCTAAGTTATATTTTGACCGCACTTCTTCTTCGTTACGCGCGACATAAACGTTGCCCTCTGCGTCATACCACGCTGGAATACGGTGTCCCCACCAAAGTTGGCGAGAAATACACCAATCTTGAATATCACGCATCCAAGAGAAGTAAAGGTTTTCGTATTGTTTCGGCACGAATTGGATTTCGCCATCTTCCACCGCTTTAATCGCCACATCGGCAAGCGGTTTCACGCTCACATACCATTGGTCGGTTAACATCGGCTCAATCGGCACGCCGCCACGGTCGCCATAAGGCACTTTGAGATCGTGTGGTTTGATTTCGTCTAATAAACCAAGCGCTTCAAAATCTGCCACGATTTTCTTACGTGCAGCGAAACGCTCTAAACCACGGTAATCCGCAGGAATAGTTGCTTCATAGCCTGCAAGTGGTTTACCATCAGTTCCGATAATTTCCGCTTCATCACGAATATCTGCATTTAAGGTTAATACGTTAACCATCGGCAAGCTGTGACGTTTACCCACTTCGTAGTCGTTGAAGTCATGCGCAGGGGTGATTTTCACCACACCAGTACCGAATTCACGATCGACATATTCATCGGCAATAATCGGAATTTCACGGTTTGCCAATGGCAGAACCACTGTTTTACCGATTAAAGATTGATAACGCTCATCTTCTGGATGTACCGCCACCGCCGTATCGCCTAACATGGTTTCCGGACGTGTGGTTGCCACCACCAAATAATCTTTACCATCTGCCGTTTTCGCACCGTTGGCTAACGGATAACGGAAATGCCAAAGGGAACCTTTGCTCTCTTTGTTTTCTACTTCTAAATCAGAAATTGCGGTGTGAAGTTTTGGATCCCAGTTTACCAAGCGTTTGCCACGATAAATCAACCCTTCTTCGTGCAAGCGCACAAACACTTCTTTTACCGCATTCGATAAGCCATCGTCCATAGTGAAACGCTCACGTTCCCAATCGATGGAGTTACCTAAACGGCGCATTTGTTGGCTAATTGTGCCGCCTGAATAGGCTTTCCAGTCCCAAATTTTGTTGATAAACGCTTCTCGACCATAATCATGGCGTGTTTTGCCTTCTTCAGCCGCAATTTTACGTTCCACCACCATTTGGGTTGCAATACCCGCGTGGTCTGTGCCCGCTTGCCATAAGGTATTATGCCCTTCCATACGGTTAAAACGGATTAAGGTATCCATTAAAGTTTGTTGGAAAGCATGCCCCATATGTAAAGAACCGGTTACGTTCGGCGGCGGAATCGCAATGCAATAGCTCGGCGCGTTTTCATTTTCAGACGGTTTAAAATAACCGCTCTCTTCCCAATGTTGATAAAGGGCTTGTTCTACCGCAGACGGATTAAAACGGTCTGCCATTTCGAATTTTTGTGTCATTGTTGCTCTCTTTTGGTAAGGAGGAATTTATTCCTCCGAATATTTTAAATATAACAGGTTAAATAACCTTATAAATTAATTTTCTTTATTATCCATATATTTTAATGTTTCTTCTGAGACACCTATCATTTTTGCCATTTTCTTAATATTCATATCATATTCTTGGCAGGCTAATTGATAACCTAACTTACATGATTTTCTAAAAAATTTAGATGATTTTTCTGAACTTATAGGCACCTTATATCCTTCTTTATAAATCTGGCCTAAATCATACCCAGCTTTATCAACTACATCTGATGCCTCAGTCAATAATTGAATTGCCTTATTAACATCCAAAGGAACACCAAGTCCTTCTAGATATAAACGTCCAAGGTAATGCTTCGCATATGGAAAATTTTCTTGTACCAATGGAAGGTATAATTTTACAGCCTTATCGTAATCTTGCTCTACACCCTTCCCTTCCATATACATTGCAGCCAAATTAAACCTAGCAATGCTATCACCTGATTTTTCATACCATTTTATGGCTTCAGGATATTTTCTTTGTTCTTCAGCTATAGTACCGAGCATAGTTGCAGCTCTTTGCGGGTTATTCCCATTCAAGAGTTTCTTATAAATTTTTTCTGCTTCTGAATAATTTCCTTGTTGAGTGAACTTAGCTGCTTCGCTAAACATTCCATTTTCATCAATCGCATTAGCAAAATTAGAAAAAAACATGAACAAAAAAAGAAAAGCTATACGCTGAAACATATGATTTACCTTTTGGATTTATATGAGTAAAAAAGTCCAGTAGAAAAGACAAGTAATGCAAAGATCAGAGGTCCCAATAACACAGCCTTCTCACCACCATGATGGTATAGAAATTGCGCTGTAAATGTTAAAGAGTCTAAACTTACCTCACCACCAGTTCCTTTAAGCTTGCTATAATCAAACAATCCAAGAATTGCAATAAGAGGGGATATTAAAAGAAAAATTTTAGATTGCTTAGCATATTTTGCTTTTTGCTCTTTACTATCCATAAAAGTCCTAAATTTTTATAAATTCAATCAAATAAAACTGTACTTCACAGGGATAAATCCCCCGAATCACTTCTTTCAATTCATCCAATCCCATATTCTCCTGCGTCGCATGTTGTTCCGTCAGTTCATCAAGAGTAATCGGTGATACACCTAACACTTCAATCGTACAGAAATATTGATTATCTTCAAATCGACCAACACGTAAAATATCACCCGCTTTAAAATGACTTTCGGATTTATCTCGAATGGTGATGGTTTTACGCCCCGCGAGAATATCGGCTTCGAAGCGTTGATAAAAGGTAATATCGTTCATAAAGTGCGGTCACAAAAAATCTATTTTTTATTTTGAGGGCGATTTGATCACGCCCTCATATTGGTAAAAATGAGATTATGCCTCAATCCCTCTTAATTCATCTTTAATGCGTTGAATTTCTAAGAATAAACGGCGTTCTTCTTGACGGCAGAAACTATCGCCACTTAAATTTTTCGCGTCAGCAGAACAACGAACTTGTTTATATTGTTTTTCTAACACATTCAATACCGCTTTTTTCTGTTTATATTTAGCACTTTCTTTCGATGTTTTTTCAGCAGGAATTACGCGTGGTTTCTGAGCCGTTGCCGCTTGTTGCGCGACAACCGTTTCCTTTTTCTCAGATACTTTTTCTGCCGCATTATCCGCTTTCGCCTCTTTTTTAACTTCAGCTTTCACTGCGTCAGATTTTACATCTGCTTTTTTTGCATCAGCTTTAACGTCTGTGCTTTCTGTTTTCTCAGCGACTTTTTCGGCTGATTTAGTTTCAGCCACTAATTCTTTTGATTTTTCAACCGCACTTTCCGCTTTTTCGGTTGATGTAGGTATTTTTACAGCTTTCTCAACTTGGGTTGATGTATTTTCTTTATTGTCACAAGCAGATAATAAGGTGCTAGCACCAAGAATAAGGCTTAAAGCCACTTTAGCGTTTAAATTCATGTTAATTTCCTATGGTTTTAAAGTTAAAAATATTAAGTGTTTTCAGTAGAAAGCGTCCAACCCTGTGAGCGAAGAATTTTATAACGTTCACGTGCTTGAGCTTTTTGCGTTTCTTCTACCGGTACAAAATCAATTAATTGTGTAAAGCTGTGGCTAAAATCCGGCACTTCCATTTGCAAATTGATCAGCAAATCTCGACGTTGGGCATTGCGTTTGCCTTTCCAACTAATCTCAATTGGCGGTGCATATTGTGTTGCTTCGCCTGAAAGATTATGAGGGACAAACTCATTCGGTTCCCTTTGCCATAATGCTTCATCAATTAAAAATGCTTGCTCTTCTGTTTCGCAAGCGATTAATACTCGCTTGCCTAAACGCCACGCTTGAGCGGCAAGATCACAGGCAAGTTGCTCAACTGTTATCTTCTTTTCTGGATTTAAGAGATAAAATTGTGCGTTTTTTGCCATGATTGCGACTTCTCCATTTATCGTTTTGTAAACTGGCGGATTTTATCAAAAAAGCACTAAAAAATAAATCATCAACAAGGTGATTAACGCAAATAGAAAAAACACGAAAATTTTTTACCGCACTTTTATGATCTACATCACAAAAGTGACTTTTTACCTTTATGTTACATTCCATTCATAACTCGTAGGTGTTAGAATTTTCAAGATTTGTTTTTATTTTTGATGATAGGAGTATCACATGGCATTTCGTATTGAAAAAGACACTATGGGCGAAGTTCAAGTTCCTGCAGATAAATACTGGGCAGCACAAACCGAACGTTCTCGCAACAACTTCAAAATTGGTCCGGCAGCCTCTATGCCGCACGAAATTATTGAAGCTTTCGGTTATTTGAAAAAAGCCGCTGCTTTCGCAAACTGTGATTTAGGTGTATTACCTGCTGAGAAACGTGATTTAATCGCAACCGCCTGTGATGAAATCCTTGCAGGAAAATTAGACGACCAATTCCCATTAGTCATTTGGCAAACCGGTTCAGGTACACAATCAAACATGAACGTGAACGAAGTAGTGGCTAACCGTGCTCACGTTTTACATGGTGGTAAATTAGGTGAAAAATCATTTATCCATCCAAATGATGATGTGAACAAATCCCAATCTTCAAATGATACTTTCCCAACTGCAATGCACATTGCGGCATACAAAAAAGTGGTTGAACACACCATTCCTTGTGTAGAACGTTTACAAAAAACTTTCGCTAAAAAATCAGCAGAATTTAAAGATGTGGTAAAAATTGGTCGTACTCACTTAATGGATGCAACCCCATTAACATTAGGCCAAGAGTTCTCTGCTTATGCGGCACAATTAGATTTCGGTTTACGTGCACTAAGAAATACCCTTCCACACTTAAGTCAATTAGCACTTGGTGGTACTGCTGTGGGTACTGGTTTGAACACACCAAAAGGCTATGATGTGAAAGTAGCAGATTACATTGCAAAATTCACTGGCTTACCATTTGTGACGGCAGAAAACAAATTTGAAGCGTTAGCTGCACACGATGCGATCGTTGAAACTCACGGTGCAATTAAACAATTAGCGATGAGCTTATTCAAAATTGCAAACGACATTCGTTTATTAGCATCAGGCCCTCGTTCTGGTATCGGTGAAATCTTAATTCCTGAAAATGAACCAGGTTCTTCAATCATGCCGGGTAAAGTGAACCCAACTCAATGTGAAGCATTAACCATGGTATGTGCACAAGTATTCGGTAACGATACCACTATCTCTTTCGTTGGCTCACAAGGTCATTTCCAATTAAACGTATTTAACCCTGTCATGGTGGCGAATTTCTTACAATCTGCACAATTATTGGGTGATGCTTGCGTATCATTTGATGAACACTGCGCAACCGGTATTCAACCGAACTACCCACGCATTAAACAACAATTGGAAAATTCATTGATGTTAGTAACCGCACTTAATACACACATTGGTTACGAAAATGCAGCGAAAATTGCGAAAACTGCACACAAAAATGGTACAACCTTGCGTGAAGAAGCAATTAACTTAGGCTTAGTTTCAGCCGAAGATTTCGACAAATGGGTTCGTCCAGAAGATATGGTGGGTAGCTTAAAATAAACTCAGCCAATAATTTGGTGTCAAAGGCAGGTATATCCTGCCTTTTTATTTGTTTTTTTAAAGGGCTTTTTTGTTATAATCACGGCAATATTTTTGACATGAAAAAAACTATGAAACTGAAATTTATTATTGCTGCCATTTCAGCCTTATTTTCCACCGCACTTTTTGCCCAATGGCAACCGGTCGGCAATGCTGAATACACATGGGGGCCATTCCATGTTTATACTGTCGGCTTATATTCTGAAACGGGTTCCTATGAAAAAAATGAACGTCCGTTAATGTTTTCGATTAAATATGAAAAACCAGTAGAAGGAAAAAACTTCGCCATTGCTTTAACCAAAGAAATGGAATCACAAAATTTAAGTAAAGATGACACCACGGCATGGCTCAAAAAAATGCAGGAAATCTTCCCTGATTTTTCTCCAAGCGACATCTTAAATTTTGTTGCCTTAGCGGATAAAGGCTATTTTGTGTTGAATGATACCGTGTTAGATCACGAATTCGATCAAAAATTTACACAAGCGTTTATTGATGTGTGGCTTTCAGATAAAAGTAGTTTTATCAAATTACAACCGCAATTATTAGGTAAAGAAAAACCGGCTCACGATAGCAAAGAATTTCAACATCAACCCGCAAGCGAGCCTTTTGATGAAGAAAATACGATGCCGGAATTACCACCGAATTACGATTTTAAACAAGACACAAAAGGATAAATAACAAGGGCGAACATGATATGATTCGCCCTTTTCTTTTATTGTTTCACTTGCTGTTCTAAAAACAAGATCATCTGTAATGCAATATCAATGCCACTGGTTTTCTCGATCATTTCTAACCCCGGGCTAGCATTTACTTCAAGCACCAATAACCCTTCTTTTGAACGAATCAAATCAACACCGGCTACCGCAAGCCCTAAGGCTTTAGTTGCACGAATAGCGATGGATTTTTCCTCTTCAGTGAGTTTAATTTTTTCTGCTGTGCCACCACGGTGAAAATTTGCACGAAACTCGCCATCTTGTCCAATACGCTGCATTGTGGCGACGACTTTATCACCGATCACAAAACAGCGAATATCTGTTCCTTTTGCTTCTTCGACAAAATCTTGTAACAAGACGGGGACATTCGCATCTTTTAATGTTTCTAAAATACTGACCGCACTTTGTGGACGTTCGGCTAAGATCACGCCAATACCTTGTGAGCCTTTTAAGGTTTTAATAATCATTGGAGCGGTTGTTTGCTTAATGGCTTGTTTCGGCGCAACCTCACAACCGGATAAGACTGAATTCGGTACTGCAATACCTTGCTCTAATAACATCTGCAAACTTCGCCATTTATCGCGTGCAGCTAAAAATGCCTGTTCTTTATTAAGGCAATAAACACCTTTTCCTTGGAAATGACGCAATACCGCACAGCCCATTTGGGTGCTTGTCGTCCCAAAGCGTGGCAGCACAGCATCATAATCAGGCAATAAATAAGGCTCACTTTCTGCATTTTGTTGATAATACAAAGAAAAGTGCGGTTGATTTTTGTCGAGTTTTAAAATGCAACGGTTAGGATCCAAAATATCCATTTGATGCCCGCAACTTTCTGCTGCTTCTTTTAAACGCTGGCAGCTATAAAGACGAGGCTCACGGCAAAGCATCAATAATTTCATTCAGTTATATCCTTAGGAAAAGAGGAGTTGATATATTACACCAATCACAATAATCCTGAAAAATGATTTCTGCTTTTGTGGAAATAGAGTAAAATCATTAGGAATTTTGTTTAAATAAAAGGAAAATTTTATGTTCGTAGTTATTTTTGGTCGTCCAGGCTGCCCTTATTGTGTACGTGCAAAAAACCTTGCTGAAAAATTAAAAGGTGAAGTGGCGGATTTCGATTATCGCTATGTAGATATTATCGCTGAAGGCATTTCTAAAGCAGATTTATCAAAATCTGTCGGTAAAGAAGTGGAAACTGTGCCACAAATCTTTATCGATGAAAAACCAATCGGCGGTTGCACTGATTTCGAAGCATTAATGAAAGAACAATTTAACGTTGTTGCTTAATTTTTGCTAAGAACATAAAAGTGCGGTTAATTTTAACCGCACTTTTTTATTTCATCTTAGTGAATTTGTAACGAGATCGCCCAATCCCATTCTGTTTCATTCAAACGATATTGCGCTTTTAACGCGGGTCCACAAGAGTTTGAACCTACCCCACTCATTTTGTAATCCACACACAAGATTGTACTGCCACTTTTTTCCAAATCATATTGGTGTTTTTTACTACCCAACTCTTCTTGAGAGTAAGGGGAAACATTCATACTAAAAGGCGCATGACTTTGCACGGTAAAGCAATCGGACGAATTCGCCACCTTCAGTTCACGACAACCATAATGACTGCCATTTTCTTGTGGTTTTAAATAAGGCACATGATTACTTTCTGGCGTAGTCTTATAACGCCCCAAAGCCGTGGCATGATGTTTATCCAGATAACTTTCCGTTGGCCCATAGCCCACATACTCTACTTGGTCAAATCCTTGATTAAGGAAAAAACGCAAGCCAAAGCGTGGTAAGAATGGCAAGTGCGGTTGTTTTTCAGCATGAATATTGATGCGAAGTAATCCATTTTGCTCAATACGATACACCACATGCAATGTCAGAATTCGCGCTTTTGATACGGCAACCAATCCTAATTTAAAGGTAATTTCAACCGCACTTTCCTGCTCGGTTAAACGGTAATCATAGACTCGACTCGTCGCACGATCGTAACCTGCAGCAAGCCAATGTGCTTTCATTAAACTATCGTTATCCAAAGGCGCTCGCCAAATATTAAAATCGGCAGCTTGATTCAACCACGGCTCGCCCGCTTTGCGAATTTGTTGAATAGTGCCTTTATATTGATCAAACTGGTATTCAATATCTGAAACTTTAACTGAAATTAAATTGGCATATTCTGAAACAGAAATCGATTGGATATTTGATTTGATCTCATCAGCGAATAATTTCGATTGTTCTGACAAAATGATCTGATCAAATCCCAAACAATGCCCTTGGGGAATTAAACCTGTTTCTGTTTTTTGATGATAGGTCAAGGTCAAAATTTGTAATGAACCGTTACTTGTTGGCAATACTAAAGGTAAAAGTGCGGTTGATTTTGGCGCAATGTTTAAATCGTCAATTTGACCTTCTTGTATAGCAACGAAATCCTCTGTGATTTGATAATGAATCGAAATGGCCTCTGCCGCATCCGTAAAATCTAAATAATTTTTGAGTTCAATGTGACAATTTTTTAATGTAGCTCGAAGTGGACGATACACATTTTTGTATTCCAACAAATTGCTTTGAATTTGACGATCTGCCGTCACCAATCCATCGGCACAAAAATTACCGTCATTCGGTATGTCATTAAAATCCTCACCATAGCCCATCTTGCT